>NZ_VBWP01000010.1 GCF_005771635.1 Culicoidibacter larvae
TAAGACGGCTAGTCAATTTGATTTCTCTTTAATCAAATACCACTCCTGGCGATAGAAATAGCACCTTATGGGCGCACTATATAGTAACTTTTGATAATGAGGGAGCCGCTACAACAGCGTCAGTTGCTTATAATGCTTTAGTTACTGAGCCAACTGCACCAGTAAAAATTGGCTACACATTTAACGGTTGGTACACCGCGGCAAGCGGCGGTACCAAATGGGATTTCACCACTGGAACAATGCCAGCAAGTGATATGACCTTACATGCTCAATATACAATTAACAGCTATTTAATTACCTTTAATAACCAAGACACAATTACAACTGAATTATTGACATATGATAGTACAATTACTGAGCCGGCAACACCAACTAAAGCTGGATATACGTTTACCGGATGGTTTACGCAGGCAAGTGGTGGAACACAATGGAATTTTGCTACTGACAAAGTTCCGGCAACAAATGTTACGCTCTATGCGCAATTTAGTGCCGATAATCAAACGATTACCTTCAATGTAAACGGCGGCGATGCAGCAAGCAAGCCGGCAAATATTGTGCAAGCGACTGATAGTGCAGTAAATCTGGACGCAGTTACGGTACCAACAAAACCGGGTTACAACTTCATTGGCTGGTTTGATGCCGGCGATGTACAACATAGTGGTACAATTACTATGCCAGTTGGCGGACTTGATTTAATCGCTCATTGGACAGCAGCACAACAAGTAATCAGTTTTAATACAGCTGGCGGCAGTGGTGTTAATTCAATAACTGCAGTTACTGATAGTACCATTGATCTGGATACTATAAGTACAACTCGTGCCGGTTACCAGTTTGACGGCTGGTTTATTGGTAACACAGAATACAGCGGCATTATTACGGTACCAGTAGGTGGGCTAACATTCACTGCTCACTGGACTGCACTTGACCAAACCATCACTTTTGATACTGATGGAGCAGGAACAATTGTAGCGATAACAGCGCCAACCGATAGCAATATTGATCTTACAACAATTGCCGCACCGAGCAAGTTCGCCTATAAATTCTTAGGTTGGTTTGATGCGAATGGAGTGAAATACTCAGGAACAATCGCAATGCCAGCAGGCGGATTGCAATTGCAAGCGCATTGGCAGGATCTGATTGCTGAGGGCATTTGGAGTATCAAGGCAAATAATATTGAATTATCAATGAGTGAACTCAATCAATTTATTGATAACGGTACATTAGAACAAGAAGTATTAAATCGGGCAAATGCAATTGCCTGGGACGGCGACCAAAATGTTGAACTATCACCGTTACGTGTAGATACAACAACATTATTGGCGAATGTGGTTGTTGGTAATCAGCTCGTTACTATCAGCTACCTTAATCCGAATGCTTCAGTTGCAGCTTTTGCAACAACTAATGCTGAACAGGGACTTGTAACAACAATTACTGTAAGTGTTACTGATGACACAAAAACACCAGGATTGCCAGTTACCGGACAAAATATATTGCTGGCGATGCTAAGCGGTGTAATTATGACGATTGTGGCAGCCTTACTATTATTAGTGAACAAACGTCGCAAAACTGATTAGTTAAGAGAATTTTAAAAGCACGGTCTCATCAAGACCGTGTTTTTTAGCTTTCACAAAATAACTTTATAAAAATAATTTAAAAAGTAGTTGAAAACGCTTTTTCATCATGATAGAATAAGTATAGAAACACTTTGTTAATTATTTTAACTAAGAGAGGGTTTATTATGAAAGGAGCGATTTCAATGATTGATCGCATTACAGAATTTTTGGTTCCGATTGCTTCGAAGATGACTGCACAACGTCATTTGGCGGCAATTCGGGAAGCATTTATAGGTTTGATGCCGCTGATTATTATTGGTTCATTTATGGTACTGATTAATAATGTGGTGTTAAGTAATGATCCGGGTGGGTTGTTTGGGCCGGGAAGTCCATTAGCAAACACTTTGGATTTAACCCAGTTTAAAGAGATTGGTGTTAGTGTTTGGGCAGCAACGCTGAATATTTTGGCATTGTTGGTGGCTTATGGTATTGGGTATAAGTTGGCACAAAATTCTGGTATGGATGGTTTCTTGCCTGGATTTGTGAGCTTGGCTTCAGTGGTAGCGGTGATGCCGGTTACGACTGCGTTACAGATTGCTGAAATTGGTAGTGTTGATGTGAGTGTATTTAATGGTGCATTTACTTCAGCATCAGGTATGTTTGTGTCAATTATTGTCGGACTTCTGGCTTCTGAGTTATTGATACGTTTAATGAAGAGTGGTAAACTTGAAATTAAGATGCCTGAGGAAGTTCCGCCAGCAGTGGCAAAATCATTTCTAATTCTTTTGCCGGCTGCATTTGTAATTTTATTGTTTGCAATTTTAGCATTTATTTTAAAATCATTCTTTGCAATGAATATTTATGAGATTATCAATGCTGTGATTCAGGCACCATTACAAAGTTTGTTCCAAGGATTACCGGGGATTACTTTGATTATGTTTGTACAAAACTTACTATGGGCATTCGGGATTCACGGAAGCTCAATTATGTCGCCATTTACTGAGCCGGTATTATTGGAAGCTATTACTCAAAATGCAGCAGCAGTTACTGCTGGTTTGCAACCAACAAATATTGTTACCGGACCTTTCATCAATGCATACACAATTATTGGCGGTGGTGGCTGTACCATCAGTTTATTGATTGCTGTATTTATCTTCTCAAAACGGGCAGATTACAAAGCAATTGCTAAGCTCTCAATTGTACCAAGTTTCTTCAATATTAATGAGCCGGTTATGTTTGGGATGCCTATTGTCTTGAATCCGATTTTGATGATTCCGGTTGTCTTGGTACCAACAATAAATCTGATTATTGCTTATTTTGCAACTGCACTTGGTTTGGTTGGCTATACTTACGTTATTGTACCTTGGACAACGCCACCGGTATTATCGGCATTCTTAGCGGCCGGTGGTGACTGGCGTTCAGCAGTATTGGCATTCTTGTTGATTGTTATTGGAACTGCAGTTTACTTGCCGTTCGTATTAATTGCCAACCGGACGTTGGTTGTTCAGGATGAAGTTGACGCATAAATAATTGTTGAAAAGTATTTGCAATCTTGCGACACGCAGTTAGTCCCTTGTGGAAAAGTTGGGAAAAATTACTTTGATTTTCGACGCGCTCGCGCTAGTACCTTGCGTGAATCGCTTTCAATCAATTATTCTATTTTTAAAAAATACGCGAAGGAGCGAGGCACTATGGAACTCTATAAGCAAAAAGAGGCACCGATTTCAGCACGGGTAGAAGACCTATTGTCACGAATGACACTAGATGAAAAAGTCGGTCAGATTAATCAGCGACTTTATGGGTGGAAAAGTTATCAAAAAGTTGATGATGATTATGAACTTACTGATTACTTTAAAGATGAAGTTGCCCGTTTCGGCGGTATTGGTTGCTTATACGGTGTGTTCCGTGCTGACCCTTGGTCACGGGTGAATCATGAAACCGGGATTCCGCATGCGGACAGCCTAAAGGTTGCCCGCATGCTCCAAGCGTATGTGCGTGAGCATACTCGCTTAGGAATACCGTTATTGTTATCGGAAGAAGTTCCGCATGGCCATCAGGCTTTGGATTCGGTGCTTTATCCGACGAATATTGGTATGGGATCAACCTGGAATCCGGAACTGCAGATGCAGGTTTCAGCAGCAGTTGCCGCAGAGTTACATTATAAAGGTGTACAGCTTGGATTGGTATCGGCGCTGGATGTTTTGCGGGAGCCGCGCTGGGGCCGCAGTGAAGAGTGCTTTAGCGAGGATCCGTATTTAGCATCAATATTTACGACTGCAGTTGTTGCTGGTTTGCAAAGAAAAATTGATAGTACTAAAACAGTTGCGGTGTTGAAACATTTCTGTGCTCAAGGTGAGCCGATGGGCGGTCACAATACAGCGGCAGCTGTAATTGGTGAGCGTGAGTTGCGGGAAATCTTTTTGCTGCCAATGGTGGCAGGAATTGGTGCCGGAGCAAAGGCGACGATGGCGGCGTACAATGAAATTGATGGTATGCCATGTCATGCCAATAAGTGGTTGCTAACCGATGTGTTGCGTGATGAACTTGGCTTTGATGGTTTTGTTATGGCTGATGGCGTGGCGCTGGACCGTTTACGAAATGATGATGTTGATGGTAAGCAGGCGGCAGCTTTTGGGCTTGAGGCTGGTGTCGATCTCAGTTTATGGGATGATGCTTATACTCATGCTGGTGAGAGTGTTACCAGCGGTTTACTTGATGAAGCTGTACTTGATAAGGCAGTTACTAGAATTTTAACGTTGAAGTTTGAGCTTGGATTGTTTGATGAAGAGCTTGAGGTGGTTGAGTTTGATAAGACGGGTGCCGAAGCGGTGAGCTTGCAGGCAGCCCGCGAGGCAATTGTACTCCTCCAAAATAATGAGCAGTTGCCGTTGTCAAAGGATATTAAGCATATTGCAGTGATTGGTCCTAACGCTAATCATTTGTATAATCAACTTGGTGACTATACTTCACCGCAACGTGATGATTATGGAGTGACTATGTTCCAAGGAATTGCAGCGGCAGTTGATGGTCAGGTGAGTTATCAGCCGGGATGTGGCGTGAAGTCTTATATTGATGGTGGTATTGCAGCGGCGGCGGAGCTTGCGGCGAAGGCAGATCAGGTGGTTTTGGTATTAGGTGGCTCAAGCACGCGTAATTTTAATATGCAGTTTGACAGTAATGGCGCAGTAATCGGAAGCAGTCGCGGTGCTGATATGAATTGCGGTGAAAATATGGATGTTGCTGACTTATGTTTGCCGCAACCGCAGCTTGATTTGCTTGACGCCGTTGTGGCGGTGAGCAAACAGCCGGTTGTTTCAGTGATTATCCAAGGGCGGCCACATGCGTTGTCAGAAGTGAGTGAGGTTTCGGGTAGTGTTGTTTGTGCTTGGTATCCCGGTCCATTTGGTGGTCAGGCAGTTGCTGAGGTGTTGTTTGGTGATGTGAATCCAAGCGGGAAGTTGCCGGCCTCATTGCCGCGGAGCAGTGCTCAATTGCCGGTGTATTACAATTATAAGGATAATGGTGCTTTGGTTGATTATAGTGATATGAGCGGCAGTCCTTTATTTGTATTTGGTCATGGTTTGTCTTATGCGCAGTTTGTATATAAGGATATGCGTTTTGTTGATGGTCGTGTCGAAGTGACGGTAGAGAATGTGAGTGCTATTGCTGGATTTGAAACGGTGCAGCTATATGTAAAAGCGAATAGTCGAATTGTGACACGCCGGGTGAAAGAGTTAAAGGATTTCCGGAAGCTTTGGTTTGAAGCCGGCGAGGAGCGTGTGGTGCGTTTTGAAGTAGACAGCGATGCATATTTTGGATATTGGAATGAGCGTATGCAGTTTGAGGTTGCGGATGGTCGCCTGCAAGTACTTGCTGGCGGCTCGTCAGCAACAGCGCTTGCAATGAAGTTAGAGATAAGCGATGGTAAAGTAATGCGCATTGATTAGTGGGCCGGAATTTGAGATAATAGAAGTATATTTAAAGGTGCTATCTTGTGATTGGTTGTTGATTAACTGATGGAACGAAGAGAGGGATTTTAGAAATGGCAGCGGGAAGTTTTCAGACAATGAAAAGTACGAATAAAGTGGCAGTGCTTGAGCAAATTTTTATTGGCGAGCCGGTTTCACGAGCGCAGATTGCTAAGGTAACCAAACTTACGCCGCCGACAGTGAGTTCGATGGTGAAGGAATTGATTGACGATGGTTTGGTTATTGAAACCACGACCGGCGAGTCAATTGGTGGTCGTAAGCCGATTTTGCTTTCGCTGAATCCATATAAGTTCTTTTCTATTGGCGTGCATATTGCGCCAAATTATTTTAAGTTGACGCAGGCAAATTTGCGAGGCGTCATTTTAGCTGAGGAAACCCACGAGTTATTTGCCGGTATGAATAAGGATGCTTTTACTGAGTTGTTGCTGGAAAAAACGGAGATGTTTATGCAGCAGTTTGATTGTAAAGATTTGCTTGGTATTGGTATTGCGGCTCATGGAATTATTGATAATAAACAAGGAAATGTAATTTTTTCACCTTATTATCAGTTGCATGATGTGGCTTTGCAGCAGGAATTTGAGGCGCGTTTTGACGTGCCGTCTTATTTGGAGAATGACTCGCGCGTGATGACCTGGGCTGAATTTTGGTCTGGTGCCGGACGTTATTGTGATTCCTTCGCGACCATTAAGGTCGACCAAGGAATCGGCGGCGGTTTAGTCATCAATCGACAGTTGATTCATGGTAATAGTTCAGTGGCTGGTGAGTTTGGTCATATGACGCTTGATATTCATGGTGAGCCGTGTCGTTGCGGGAATCGTGGTTGTTTGGAGACGCTGGCCGGCTTCCGTGCGGTGTTTAAGCGGATTAATGAGCGCTTAACAGCTAGTGGTTTGGAGCCGTTGCCAAAGTATGATTATGCGCGTTTGCAGGCTGAGTATGAGGCAGGAAATGAGATTGTGCATGATGAGTTTGATAAGTTGGCAACGTATTTGAGCATTGGCATTGTTAATATTTTGCATGCGATTGGCAGTGATTTGATTGTTATTGGCGGGCAGATTAGTCGTTTTGAGCCGATGTTGTTGCCGCTGATTCGCGAGCGCGTGGCAGCGCGAGCGATTACTTTGGAAGAGCGGGCAGTGCCGATTGTGTTTTCACAACTTGGTGACGATGTTGTTTCGATTGGTGCGAATATTCTGGTTCTGCGTCATATTTTAGAACCTGATTATATGAATCATAGCGATTGATTATAAAGGAAAATGCTTTTTGCGTCGTCATGGCAAAAAGCATTTTGTTTTTTCTCTAAAAAGGCTTGTGAAGCAATAGGAAATACTATATAATAAGGAAGGTAACGCGCTTACTGGACTATGGTGCCATAGCCAAGTGGTAAGGCATGGGACTGCAACTCCCTGATCGTCGGTTCAAATCCGTCTGGCACCTCCATAGAGAATTGATAAAGCAATGATTTCGGTCATTGCTTTTTTTGATGTTGAAAAATAATAAAGTGATAGCAGAGTAACTCTTAACTATCACTTTTATTAACTATAACTAATACATTACCAACTTTTTTGTTCGTAATGGTTCGTTTAAAAGCTTCCTGAATATTATCGAAATCGTAGGTTGAGTCAATGACTGGCTTATACTTTCCTACTTCAACAAGTTTTTTTATAAAATTAAGTGCTATTTTTGTTTCGCTGGATAATCCTTTCGCAACACTTACGAAGCGACCATCAGGTTGCAAAGCGTTCTTTAAAATTGTTTTATCCATTTTTCCGACTGCATCAAAGATAATGTCATATTGCCCTAATAGATTCTTGTAGTCAGTTAAAGTATAATCTATGGTTTGATCGGCACCGAGTTCTTTTAGTAAGCCTAAGTTGTTGGTACTTGCAATTGCGGTGACTTTTGCACCGTAGGCTTTTGCTAACTGCACCGCTGCGGTTCCTACCGCTCCCGACGCACCATAAATTAATACATTTGAACAACTCTTGATGTTCGCTTTGTTTAGGAATGTATGAGCTGTACATCCCCCAAAGGCTAACGCTGCTGCTGAATTAATATCTAGGTTATTTGGTGCGATTGCAATTGCCTTCTTTTCGTTTATGCATTTATACTCGGCATGGGCTTTAAATTTTATATCGCTTGAGCCAAATACTTTATCACCGGGAGAAAAATCAGTGACAGCATCGCCAACTTGTACAACCGTGCCAGAAAATTCACTTCCTAAGATAGGCTGACGTAATTTTTTCAGACCAAAAATTATTTTCATAAATGGTTGGGTTAATGAAAAGATGGATTTGTCGCCTGCACTTACTGTTGTAGCTGAGACTTTTACAAGTACTTCATTAGGTTTTGGAATAGGAATTGGTTGTTCTAAGAATTTTATTGCTGAGATATCATTATAAGCGGTACAAGCCGCTACTTTCATCATTTCTGTTTTCATTAGTTGTTTCCTTCTTTCAATAGAGTAAATCTTTGATTGCAATAATTATAATAATTATATTTGCAATCAGCCCTAAGATAATTAAAAAGATGTCATAAAGAGACTTATAACTTGGGAGTCCAATAAGGTTAAAGAGAAATAAAACTACTGAAACAACAATGTTAATCCAGAGAATATACGGTACTGGTACGAAAATATTAACAATCATCATAATAATTGGCAGACTCATCATTAAGGCAATACCAAACCACATTAATTGGGTTATCTTTTGTCCACCAATTGTTCCGCTGCTGGGATTAAAATCACCACTATATAAACGTAAGACATCACCTAATAAATATAGCAAAATAACCACTGCCCATAATACTATGAAAGGTACTTTATTATCCATTAAACTTCATCCTTTACATTAGTTTCTAGTATTGTGATAAAGCCATTGATTGTTGCTTGGATTATGTCAGTAATTTCAGTGAAATCCATCTTAAGAGTGTTTGTTACTAGTAATGTGGCAATGCCGTGAACATACAACCACATATTCATGAATATTTGTTTTGCAGCCTTGCTATCCAGATCAAATCCAAGTTCTGGCAAATCAGTTGATAGATATTCATTTTCATTTTTATTTTCAATAAAATCCATAAAGTTGGCGCCCTTATAATTATCTTCTAAGAAGAGTAGGTGAAATAATTGCGGCTCATCTATTGCAAACTCAACATATTTAATTCCGACATTTGCAATAAAATTTTCGTTCTTTTCTACGGCTGAAAAAAATTGAATGTAAAATGCTTCGACCAAGCTAATGAATTCATTTTTAAGTTCGTCCATATCAGTATATTCTCGGAAGATAGGATGAGTTGAGCAATTTAAGTTTTTGGCAATCTCTCGGGCATTAACTGCTTTAAATCCTTGCTGACGCGTTATATCCCAGACTGCGTCAATGATATTTTGTTTGCTTATTTTTATTTTAGGTGGCATTTAGTAATCTCTCCCTCTATTTTTAAAAAACAATTGTTACGTAACTAATGTTATTTTATCATATTTATGGTGATTGTCAAATTTTTTTACTTTATGATAAAATAACATTATAAATGTATGAAACAGGTGGTCAATTATGAATATAACTACTCAACGTTGTAGTGTTCGTCCGTTCGAAAAAAGTGATATCAAAGCGTTTATGGCTTATCGAAATAATATGGAATGGATGCAATACCAAGGGTTTAAAGGGTTGTCTGAGCAGCAATACATAGAAGGACTACTTAATACACAGCATACACTTTACGAAGGCATACAACTGGCAATTATTCATAATGAGTTAGATATACTAATTGGTGATTTTTACCTTAAACAAGTAGGCAAAGTTATGTTGATCGGCTATTCTATTAGTCCGGATATGGCTCGGCAAGGTTACGCATATGAGGTAGTATCAGTAATGATTGATCAATTAGTTAGAAAGGATATTGATTATATTAAAGCTGGTGTTGACAAAGAAAATGTCGCTTCGATAGCATTACTTAAAAAGCTTGGGTTTGAATACATCGGATTTATTGAAGATGAAGATATATATATATTGCAAGTTTGAAGTGAAGCTGATTTTATGAAATAAGGATAAAGCAATGATTGTGATTATTGCATTTTTGCTAAAGTGCATAGTAAATAGTGTGAATAATCGTTAAATTGGGAGAATATTGCGAAATAACGCTCGAAATGGTATTATATAGGACAAGATAGATAGAAAATTTTGAGAGGATTAGTGAGGAATATGTATGGCTATTGAGTTTCGTGTGGGGACACAAATTAAGTCAATAAGAAGCGCCAAGAAGATATCACAGACACAATTAAGTAACGGAATTTGTAATATAAATACTTTAGTACGGATAGAAGCAAACGAAACATCACCATCGTTTGAGCTATTGTTGGCACTAGTTAATAAATTAGGGATTGATATGGAAGAGTTAATTTCCAATGTTAGGTATCAGAATAATAGAACTTATTACAATATTAAAGAAACAATTGAAGACTATTTCAGTACATACCAATGGAAGAAAGCTAAAAAACAATTAGAATTAATTAGCGAAGATATATATAACGAACTGCCAATTCATGAACAACAGTATGTTGATATAATAAAAATTGAAATTGCTAAACATGTTGATAGAAATTTTTCATACGCTCATCATCTTGCAAATGAAGCTTTATATAAAACTTATAAAGATAAAGCGCGATATTTTACTCACCAAGAAATGGAGTTAATTAATATTATTTTACAATTTGACCAATCAAAAAAACATTTGGAGTTAACGAATCGAGTTATTGATTGGATAGAGCAGACTCCAGAAATGTTACGAGATTATCATGCATATATGTTATTGCTAAATGGTATTAGCACATATTGCTATGAGAATGATGATTGGCAAGCGGCATATAATTATGCAAAAGTTGGATATAAAGTTGCATTGGAGAAGCAAGGAACAAAGTTTATTCCAAGTTTTTTATTCACTGAGGGTTTAAGTTTGTATATGTTAAATCAGGATCAGGAAAAGGGGATCCAGGATATGAAAGATGCTTTGGATTTCTGCAAGGTAACTGGAATGACTGAGTTTTATCAGGCAATTATTTTTGAGTTAGAACGATACAATATAATATTAGAAAAAGGACAACTTCGATAAGTTGTCCTTTTTGCAATTAATGACCAATCCAGATCAATAGTAAAAATCGTAACATGAAAAACACCTCCTTCTTGACTATTGTAGCTTATAGGTTTTATAAATTATACATATAGTGGTAATTTCTGAGATTGCTCTAATAAAATTGTAGACTTTTTTATACAAATTAGGGAATAGTGACAGAGTTTTTAATAAGTTATACTATATATGAGTTCTTAAGTTTGAAGATGAACTCAGCTATGGTTGCTTGTCGAGGCTCAATATTCATCTTATGAATCCGTAAAGAAAAGGAACTTTCTGGACAAGCAACTTATTAATTTGTGGGGACAAAAAACGAAAACTACTCGGAAGAGTAGTTTTTTTATTAGAAAAAAAACCGGAAATGTTATAGAATATAATGTAAGTAAAAAATGGGGGGCTACAACATGCAAAGTTTATTGGATAATGAGTACTTGGATTTTGATTTTGGAACTGCGCTTAAAACTATTAGAAAAGAGCGCGGTTTGAAAAGAAGAGAGGTGTTTGAGGGGATTTGTTCCGAAAATACTTATGGTAATATTGAAAATAATATTACCAAAAATTATGATTTTCGTTTTTTAGTGTCGTTTTGCAGTCGATTAGGAGTAACCGTTGATTATTTAGTTGCTCGTGGTGCAAACCGTAAGCTGGAAAATTATAGCGAGAAGATTATTGAGTTGAATCAGTATTTACGGGTTATAGATTTAGCGAATGCACAAATAATAGTTGATGATTTTTATGCAACAAATGCGGTTTATGAATTGCCAACTCGTGATAAACAGGTTGTCATGTTCGCTAAAGCGGCACTTTATGCATTTACTGAGAATTGTGACAATAAGAAGGCGCAAGTGATGTTAGAAGAAGCACTCAGCCTAACTTTTGATGTGAATAATGCATACACTGAAAGAAATCGAAGAATGTATAATCGTTGGGAAGTAAATGCGGTAAATTTGTTGTTAAAAGTCACCGACGGCAGCAACAAGTATCTGAAAATAGCCGAGCATATGTTAGGATATTTAGAGGTGCATCCGGTTGAACATTATGAACCGCTGGTTATGTTATTGCGTACAGCTCTGGCGAATATTTATTATGCTAAGCAAGATTATCAACAGGTATTAGTATTAGCTGAAGCTGGTATTAAAGAATCATTTGAAATGAAATCGTTCGTTCATCTGCCTGTATTTTATATGTATAAAGCTATTTGTTTACATACTGATAATGCTGATATTAATGAAGTGAATGCATTTGCACGTAGGTCACTGGTTGTGGCAAAATTTATTGATGTTCCTAGCGTATATGAAGGTCTGCAAAGTCTTGCTGTTGAGAATGGTATTAACCTGAATGATATTGAATTACAGTTTTAGCTTGTGATTAAGTTGAAAAAAGCCCCAAACATTTGGGGTTTTTTTCGTGATTTTTTAGATATAATTATTGTATGAAGGGGGAATGTTTCGTGAAAAAAATAATGATAACAACGATTTTTGTCTTAAGTTTGGGGTTTATGACCCTTTTTAATACGACTTCTGTTTTTGCCGGCGGCAGCAGCCACGGTGCAGTTATTGAGGGTATTGAAACAAGTGCCGAGTATGGGCATGTGCTGGACTATAATAATACTAATGAGGTTTTGGAGCGAATTAATTATATTTCATATATTCGTGACTGGAATGCTGGCTCATATAAATTTTATACTATGTCTCCTGACAATGGGACGCAGTTGATTAAAAAAGGAACTTTGCGTCTTGAAACCGGAGTAGGTAATACGGCTACTAGTTTAGCTGATATTTATAGTGCTTATGGAGTTAATATTAAACTTTATGTGACTTCTGATGGTACAACGTTTTCAGAGGTTACCGGCGAGCTGGATGCAAAAGGATATTATGCAAATGATGTTGATTTAAAAGGGTATTATGTTGAATATGAGATGACCAGAGATACGATATTAGATTTAAGTGTTGCATTGTATGTTACTCATGAGATTCGTATTGATTATGATAAATTGACTCCGGCACAAAAAGCCGGAACCGAAGGTTTAGCTCAATGGCTTGATTCTAAAAGTGCAAATGCAGCAGCAACACCGAATTATCAGCGAATTTTCATTGTTAATCCAGAAATTAGCGGAACAGTAAAATATCAACAATTGGCAGATCAGGCTGATATGCCGGTTTGGGATCAGGCAACGGTGATTGCTGATGTGCCGGTTGATTTGCTGCGAGCTGATGGAAGCATTATTGCATCTACAAAGACAGATGCAAACGGACGTTTTGTTTTTTCAAATCAGTTAGATAATGCGACCGGATTTAATCTGGCAAATAGTTCAGAACAATTATATATTTCAATTGATGGACAGGGCATGAAAGAATGGCAGGTTGTTGCCGGAACGTCTGTTGTTCTAACAGATGATTTGGCACTTGGAACAATTATTGATGTCAGCAAGAGTCAGACTGATTTTGATTTTGCAATGTCAAAAACAGATTGGAAGAGCGGCTATACTAATCACGATTTAAAGGGTGAGAATGCGCTTGGCAGTCAATTTATATTAACAAACTTTGAGAAGGCTCAAGATGTCTCAACAGTGACTGCCCACTACTTGGATGAATCAGGAAATATCTTAGCTGATGCTAAAAAAATGAGCGGTCCTGTCAATGCTGCTTATCAGACTGAAAAACTTGATATTGATGGCTATGAGTTTAAAATGATGGATCCATTATCTGCGGCGGTGAGCGGAACCTTTAAACAAAATCATCAGGATGTTATTTACATTTACACTAAGGTTCCCGGAACGAATGTTCTGCCGGAAACCGGAAGTGGCTATGTTGAGGGCGTTTTAGGCGGTATGCTGTTTTTGATTAGCGGTAGTGCTTATGTCATCATCAATTCAAAAAGAAAATAATATTAGAAAAACACTGCTTTTAAGTAGTGTTTTTTTATTTGGATTAATAACTTAGATTCACTTTGTTGATAAATGTATGTTGATAATATGAAGGAAGTGAACATTTATGAATACTATTAACAATTTTCTTATTTTATTCATATATTCCAGTCAAGTAGTTAGATATGATATAGATACAAGGATATTATAGAAACGTTTGGCATTAATTTTAGGGCGGGTATGATTAAGCTCCGTTTGGTTTGCCCAAACGGAGCTTTTAATATTTTTGAAGTATGACTTAAAATTTTTAGGAGGAATAATGATGAAGCGCTTTTTTAAAGGATCATTGAAGTTGTTACTAAGTGCTAGTATTGTATTGACTGCTTTTGTATCACAAAGTTTTTATGTGAATGCTCATCCAAGCAATGATATTACTTTACCCGGCGGAAATAATTATGATGATTACACAATAAAAAGTGATTCTCCAATAAGCGGAGGATACGCACAATTGTCTGGGTATAAACGGCGGGTGGATGCCAATCCTACCAAAGGAAGCTATATTTCTACATCAGTGGCTGAGCACGTTGGGGTACCGGCAACAATAACTGATGACGCTATTACGAGTTATGTACAGGTTTCTGATGGTGGCTACTTGGTATCAAGTTTTGCTGCGTCAAGTAGTGGAACTGGTGGGAATATGTCATTTGTATCAAAGTTTGATGCACAGTTTAATCTTATTAGTACGAAAGAAGTAAATAGTTATTTAAATAATAAAATGTTCTTATCGCTGACTGCTTTACCAAATCAGACACCAGGGCAGAGTGAATATGGGTTTATCACCCAAGATGCGGAATTTGTTTATTTTGATAAAGACGGGAATTTTCTACCAGCATTAACTAAAAAACCGAGTATTCCATTGCCGCCAGGTGTTTCTGGAGGAATGTATGGGCAAGGTGGATTGATTGCAAATAAGTTTCGTGGTGAGACTGTTTGGGTACCGGGAGCAAAAATCTCTACGGCTTACTTACAAGAATTTGATGCTAACAAAAACTTTGTTGGGCACATCAGTATTCCCAAACCAACACCGCTTAACAGTAATATTGCAACCAATCGCATGGCTTTAAATGTTTGGTTGCTTGATAACGGTAATCACATTTTGCAGTTCGTTGAACAAGAAACCGATAATGTCAATGCATCAACAGCAGATTATACAGAATTGTGGCTGTATGATGCAAGCTTTAATCCAATTAAAGAATTAATTCCTGTAACAAATCGACTTTCGTTCTCAGTATTATCATCTGAAGGAAACCCATTGATTTCATATAAACAAAATAATGAACTGATTTTGCAGAGAATTGATATCAATTCAGGAACAGTTTTATTAGAGAAAACGTTTAGTGCAGAAATGAATGCAAGTTTTTCGAGTATGTATTATCCATCTGTAAATTCCGGGAATTTATATATTTCAGGGCAAGGCAATCCAGTAGGAGATTTTGCTGGTTATGCTACTTCAAGAGGTAGTTTTATTGCAGAACTAAAAGAAGTTGGTAATACCTTTGAAGTTGTTAATGCAAATTTTATTGAAACAAAAGTAAATCATTCAATTGCGAATATTAAAGAAATGCCGGGAAATCCGGAAAAGATAATCGTTTATGGAACAACTGCCTGGGGACAAAGTAATGATTTTGATTTATTCCCACATCCATCAACCGGTTTATTAGGTGGAACTGAGGCGTTTTTTGGAACTTTTGATCAAAGTCTAGATTATGCTCCTAAGCTACCGGTGCCAGGTTATATTAATGTTCGAGTAAATTCAGATGCAAGTGCAACAGATGTTGATATGGCAATGCTGAATTTTGTTAAAAAGGATATGGAAAATGGTACAAACGATTTAGAAAATCATCGACTTGATGATTTTACCAGCAACGAAACACTATTATCCAGAGTTAACAAAAATGTTCTGAACAGCGATTACCAAAATACTACAATCGATTGGTCTAAATTTGGCTTAACGCCAATTGCTGGAAAAAACACTTATGAGGTCGGACCTAATAGCGATGTAACTTTCAGCGTTACTGACAGTTCAATGTTACAGACTACAATTAGTACTTTAGTTAATGTGCTTGATGAAAATACAATGACAGATACGGAACCAGATCCTGAAAATGGCAACTATGCTATTTTTGCAAAGGATATTCGTGTGCATGTCAATAATGTAGCAGCGTTAGATTACTTAATTGCTGCTCAAGTGAAAGCATGGAATTTGAAAAGTGGTGTGATTGAAACTGCTACTGTTCAAGTTGACAAGAACAATGTTCAACAAAAAGTCGGTGTTTATACAGTATCATATACGTATCAAGGAATTATAAAAGAAAATAAAGTAATAGTTTATGATGATGATACTACTTTCGGACCAAAAACTGATGATCCTAACGATGAAGATAATACAGAAATGATTTACGCTGTGGGCGGAAGCTATCTTCCAACAGAAGTTGCAGGAAAATCTTTGGATCAAGTTACTGAATATGCTGCATGGGATTTGACCACAGGTCAAAAAATTACCACTAAAACAACAGAGACCAAAGATGAAAATAATGCAATAACAAGTTATGATGGCACTAAAGCCGGCAAATACTATGTAACTTATACACTTAATAGTGGTACCGCTAAAACGGTTTTAGTTCAAATTAATACAGGAAATATTCCGGTGTTAACCGTTAATCCTAAGAATATCAGTTTGGATGTAAATGCGGCAGTACCAGATGTTATGGCTGGTGTGACTGCTACTGATATTGAAGATTTAGATTTGACTAGTGCTATTTCAAATACCGGAAGTGTGACAACGACTGCAAAGGGAATTTATACTATTAATTATTCAGTAACGGACAGTGATTATAACACAGTTACTAACTTTAGAAAATATTTAGTAGATTATGTTAATATTCCTGTTGAAATGAATAATGAAGCTATTGTAGCAGATGATTTTAAATTAACCGAAGCGGAAGCAGCAGCGTTGACTGTGACACAAGCAGAAAGTTTAGCCGGTGCTAAGGCATGGAGTACGGATGACGGTACGGATGTTACAATTACAAATACCGATATTAGCCAAGTTCAAGCAACTAAAGGTGTATATGATGTCGTTTTTGCGACTGCTAAAGGAACAACAATTACCGTAAAAGCAGTTGTTGGTTATGTAAATCCACCTGTAGTTGGAGACAATGAAAGTATTATTGCGGATGATTTTAACCTGACAAGTGCGGAGGCAGCAGCGTTGACTCCAGTACAAGCAGTACAGTTAGCTGGAGCAAAAGCATGGGAACATCAGACTGGAGCAGACGTTGTTATTACAACAATTGATATTTCTAAGGTACAAGCGACTAAAGGTGTATATGATGTTACTTTTGCAACTGCTAAAGGAACAACAATTGCCGTAAAAGCAGTTGTTGATTATGTAAATCCGCCGGTGGTTGGAGATAATGAAAGTATCATCGCAGATGATTTTATATTGACAATCGATGAAGCGGCAACATTGACAACTGATAAAGCAGTGACATTCGCAAGTGCTAAAGCTTGGGAACATGTGAGTGGACAAGATGTTGCAATTACAACTGTAGATATTAGTTCAGTTCAGGCAACAAAAGGTGTATATGACGTTGTTTTTGCAACTACCAAAGGAACATCAATTACTGTAAAGGCAATTGTAGATTATACATTGCCGCCAGTAGCGGGAGATAATGAGAGTATTATCGCTGACAACTTTCATTTAACCGAAGCAGAAGCAGCAACTTTGACGGAAGCGGAAGCGGTTACGCTTGCTGCCGCTAAAGCCTGGGAGCATCAAACTGGTGCATCAGTAACAATTACAACAGTTGATATTAGTGCTGTACAAGCAACTAAAGGCGTATATGATGTTGTTTTTGCGACTGCCAAAGGAACGGATATTACAGTGAAGGCGATTGTTGATTATATTAATGTGCCAATTGTTAATGATAACGAAATGATTATTGCTGATAACTTTAGTTTGACATTAGAAGCAGCTGACAATTTAACCGAAAATCAAGCAATTGACTTTGCTAAAGCGTATGCGTGGCAAATATCTGATGGAAGCCAAGTTACTATTACAACAGTAGATATTTCGCAGGTAAAACCACTTCAAGGTTATTATCCAGTTACTTTTACAACTGCCAAAGGAACAACTATTACCGTCCAAGCAGTAGTTGGAGAAAACTTGATTTATTATAATATTCAAGGAAATGATTTGACAATTACTTTAAGTGAATTGCAAAAACAAATTGTCAATGGAACTCTAGAAGCATATGTTTTAGAACATTCTAATGCAGTGGGAGCAAAAACAGATATTAGTGGTACATATGCGATGCCAGTATCTGCAGATGTTACACAATTAGGATTGACTAATAATATTGCAAGTATTCCAGTTGAATTGAATATTAATCATGCGGCAGCAGGTGCTAGTGCAGTAGCAGCAGTAGAAGAAACAGAAAAAGAAATAATAGAAACGAATGCAACTGTTATTGTTCACGTCATTGATGATGCAGATTTACCTTCAACAGGGACAAGTGAATTAGAATTTTTAGCAATTGGTGTTGTACTACTTACATTATCTGGTGTAGTAATTATAAGACGTAAAAAATAAGTTCAATACTTTTTATAAGAATTGATAAAAGCACCTTTCGAGGTGCTTTTTTAATATTGAATTGGTTCGTAAATGCTTGGCAAGAGATGGGTTTTGCGGTAAAATAGCTAGGTAGAAATTTGAATAATGAGGTGGCTTTGAATGGCTGGTTTGAATCCGAAAGTGGATGTGTATATGAGTAAGTTAAAGATGTGGCAGGATGAGACTGAAGCTTTGCGTTCGGTGATGCTGAGCACCGGGCTTGATGAGGAGTTGAAATGGGGGAAGCCCTGCTACGCTCATGAAGGGAAAAATATTGCCTTGATTCAGGGCTTCAAGTCTTATTTTGCCTTGCTCTTTATGAAGGGCGGATTAATGATTGATCCGGATAATGTGTTGGTGAATGTTGGTGAGAATTCTGAAGCGGCGAAACAGATGCGGTTTACTGATGTTGATGATATTCTGGCGAAGCAGGATATTATTAAGAAGTATGTTGAGCAGGCTGTTGCTGTTGAAGTTTCCGGAGCGAAGCGGGAAGCGAAAGCGCCGCAAGAGTTGGTGGTGCCGGAGGAGTTGACGGCGAAGTTTGAGCAGGATCCGATTTTTAGGACGGCATTCGAGGCGTTGACACCAGGACGGCAGAAGGCATATATTATGCATTTTGAGCAGGCGAAGCAGTCGGCAACGCGAACGGCACGGATTGAGAAGTATACTCATAAGATTCTTGAGGGCAAAGGGATGATGGATTAATTTTTTTATAAAAGATAAAAGCGAGTAGTCGGTGCGACTACTCGCTTTTCAATTTTAACCCAGGGTTGGGTGGTGTGATTGATGATTTTCATTTTGATATAATAAATGAAAGTAAAGTGATTGGAAAAAGTTTAATAGTTTAAAAATGTATTGTGAAAAATAGCGCTTAGTAGTATAATAAAATGTAGAATATGGGAAAACAAGTAAAAATAAGGGATTGATAGTGAATAACTTGATAGGATGAAAGGTGTTGGATTCGAGTAAAGTTATAACGGAGGAAAAGGATAAATGAAGAAACTTAAAGTTTTGTTGAGTGTGCTTACAATTGCAGCATTAAGCGGCAGTGTAGCACCGACAGTTTTTGCTGAGGACACAGGTACAGAAACAAGTGGGGAAAATGTAAATGTTTCTGATGAAAATACTTTGGATGAGAGCGCTTCTAATGAAGCGGCGGGAACTGCAAATAACGCAGTAACTGAAGAGAAAAATGAAGAAGATAATAAAGTATCAGTATTTGCATCTGGTGATGAAGTAACTATTTCGGATCCAGCATTGAAAGCGGCGTTGAACGGTTTAGTGAGTAGCAGCCGTAATGCTGATGATATATTGACTCAAGGAGATTTAGCTTCTATTAGCGGCAGCATTAGCTTAGCTAGTCTGGGAATTGAAGATATCACAGGGATTGAGTATTTAGTAAATGTGACTAAGATTGATTTACGCGATAATATTATTCAGGATATTACTCCATTAGCATCAATGACACAATTGACTAAAATCAATGTTACCCAAAATATAATTACTGATTTTCGGCCGTTGCAAGGGTTAACAAATTTAACCGTCATGGCAATTACCGATCAGTATATGTATTATCAAATTTCGGATTTTGATGGTACGGCAATCAATGAATTTATTGCGCCGGATGGAACACCAATGACAGTTGTGGCTGTAAGTCATGATGGCAATTATGATGCTGCAAGCAATACAATTTCATGGACCGGACTGGAAAACACTAGTTCAGTTGAGTACTTGGTTTCGCATCGGGTAACATTAAATGGTATTAATACTATCTTTAATGGTGCGCAAGAAATCAGATATACAACTTTTGTTAATCAAAATGCAGTTGAACCGACAAATTCAGCAAGCAGCACTTCAACAGGAACAACAAGCAGTACATTACCTAATACTGGTGAAAACAGTGTTGAGTTTGCTTTAGCTGGTGCAGCTGTAACAGCTATTGCAACAGTCATTTTAGTGCGTAGAAAAAAATAGACAAATATATATAATAAAACAACTTAAGCGTCAAGGCATTTTTTATTGAATAAGCTATTTTCATTCAATCACTTAAAGCGCTTTGAACCATATTTGGCAGAGGGCAAGGACGAGAGCATCGTTCCTTGCCTTTTTGCTTGGTTCTGGGTATAATTGAGATAGAAATTGACTGGAGGCGGAAGCAATGGCGATTACAACTGCATTATGGATTGCTTTAATTATGATTGGTGGTGCTATTGTTTTGATGGCGATTATTCTAGTCATCTTTACGATTTATATTATGCTGGCTAAGGGTACACCTGATAAGAAGTTGCCGCAAAAACCGGAGAATTCTTTGTAAAAACACGCGATTTCAATAATTGCGTGTTTTTTTAGTTTTTCCCTTGACTCTGACCTTAGGACGGGGGTTATAGTGAGGATAGAAAGGATGTGCAGGTTTATGTATACGGTAAAACAGATGGCCGAACTTTCATCGGTGAGTGTTAAGACGTTGTATCATTATCAGAAGGTTGGTATTTTGATGCCGGCGCAAATTGATGAGAATGGTTATCGTTATTATGATGACGAGCAGATTAAGACTTTGCAGAAAATTTTGTTTTATAAGGAGCTAGGATTTTCGTTGGAGAAAATTCGTGAGATGCAGCAAGAGGGTTTGAGCCCGGTTGCTGAGTTGAAGCGGCAGCGGGAGCTGTTGCAGGCGCAGCGGGTGAAGTTGACTGAGGTGCTGAAGACGATTGATAAGACTATCAAGAGTGAGGAGCAGCACAAGGACTTGGCTCCGCGCGAGTATTTTGTGGGCTTGAAGAAGGATGAGCGTGCTAATGCAGTGATGTTGCGGGTGCTGAATACCGGTGGTATGTGGTGTGATTTCGTTTTTGGTGAACGTCCTTTGGCTTCGTCGCAATTTGGTTTACAGGCAACGGCAGCTTGTGTGTTAGGTGACGATGAGTTATCTTTTTATGGCTATCCGGTTATTGGCAAGAAACAGTTTGAGCATCCATTTTTACGGGTTGCTTATACTGATATTCAATCAATTGAGCTGAGTGTTCGTCGCGGACTTTCCGGTTCATTGATTAAAAATTATTCGATGATGGTAAAGATTCGTTTTGATGATTATGAAATTGTTTTGCGGGATGGCAATACTGCAGTCAGCAAGGAATTTTATAAATTAGCAGCAAAGTATGATTTTCTCTTGAGTGATCCTCAGCAATTAATTGATGCCGCGGATATTATGGATAGAGATCAGTTATATGCATTTTTTGAGCATTTGTATGCAGAAAGTGATTTGGATAGCTAGGGAGAATTTGGCAAACCCAGCCGGCATGAAGCCGGCTGGGTTTGTTTTTGGTCTTTTTCTTCATAATTTTCACCAAATGAACATGGATATTTGATGGAAAATTTTGTATAGTAATTGGGAACAATTTTGAAAGGATTTGATTCGTTATGGATAGAGCAAAAGTTGCTAAGAATGGAGTTTTGCTGAATACAGTTCTGATTGCAGTGGCTTTAATTATTTGGGGTGCATTTTTTGTGCTTAATAATTTTGGTTCGGCACAGATAACATTTTTTGTATGGATTGTTTATATGGTTGTGGCGGCAGTGTTGCTGGTGCTTTCAATTTTAACGTTTATTCAGTTACAAAAGAATAACATTAAGGGTGGCGCATTGTTACTGGCTTCGGCAATTGTAATGATGGTGTTTTCAGTTTTTGCCTTTGTTATTGGTTTAATTACTATTATTTTATCAGGATTATCAATGCGTAAAATTAAGGAATCTCAGCAAGAGATGGAATTTAAAGAAGAGTTGGCAGCTGAATAGCATGGATTTGCTAAATGTTGATCGCGGACAGATTGCCGAGCGCGGGATACGCTTGGCAATTTTTTGGCTGCTTACCAGCATAGCTGGTTTAATGAGCAGTTCAGTATTTTTGTTGTTGCTTTTTACCGGATATTTTTTAAAGAGTATCGCGGTAATGATGATCTTAATAGTGGTTTTATTGGCTGTGGTTATTGCAGTAGCTGCTTTGGTTAATAGAACAATGGTAAACCATAGTGAATTTGAGGTTGTTAATTTGCCAGGAACAAACTTTTTGATTGTGACTGCTTGCGTAGATATTGCCGGGATTTTTATTCCACTGGCATTTCTTTTCGGTATTATTTTTAGTGCTGTTGCTATTGGACAGATGAAAGCAGGGATGTAGGATGACATATATAGAGGCAAGTTCAACATTTTTTCCAAGCTGGGTTCGCTCTAGCGCAGAGTTGAGCCTGGCAGCGGATGATGTTATGCGAGCGTTAGAGGGAATGCTTAAAAATGAACAATACCAGCGTGATGGCAATACGATTCGAATATTTCCTGTGGCGCAGCTGTTTGTTGGTGGCAGTTATCACTCGTTATATCAGCAAATTGATATTACTATCGTTGCGATTAATGATCATTATTCGCGGATTGATTATCAATTTATTCCGCGTGGCCGCACGCTAAAAATTGTAGCCGGGATATTTCTAATAATCATGTCAGCAGCATTATTTGGTATGGCAGTAATGTTTATGAGCTTTGAGTTTGAACTGGGCTTGTTGTTTATGCTATTACCGCTGCTAATAATTGCATGTGCGATTGTTATGATTATTATTGGTAATCGTAAAGGCAGCTACCATAAGCAGTTTGAAAAAACCTTTTTACGGCAGTTGACTCGTTATGGCTTAATTGTTAAGGAGAAACGCTCGCAAGTTTAATGCTTAATTGAATAAGTTTTAAAAAAGAACTCCCATGAGAGTTCTTTTTTTGTTAATGGCGATCATTTTAATTGAGAAAAAATATCAGCTATATTATAATAGAAACATATTTAACTTAAGGTAGGGATTTTATGGATAGCATGACAATACAGGATGTCCTGCGCCATATTGAATCAGCGTCAACAAATGATGCTGAATTAATTGATGTGCGGGAAAAAGATGAATTTGAGGCAGGACATGTGCCAGGCAGCAGAAATGTGCCGTTGATGGGTGTGCTGCTGAATCCGGATAACTTCTTTGACAAAGCAAAGACATATTATTTGATTTGTGAATCCGGCGGAAGAAGTTTATGCGGTGCCGAACATTTGCATGAATTAGGTTTTCAGGTAATAAATGTTCTCGGCGGTATGGAAGCATACTGGAATTATATCGGCAAAAGGAGTCAGGCTTAGCCTGACTCCTTTTGGTTTGGTGTTTTTCACCATAAGCGGTATACTTAGGGTAGTTATTTTTAGGGAGTGGATGTGTGATGGAACGGTTTTTGAATAATATTCCGCGGTGGCTATCGAGTAAGGTTTCGATTTTCATTTATCTTTTTTTATTTTTGTATTTAGTGGTGTTTCCGGCAATCTGTGCTTTGGTGCCGGCTTTGGCTGGTTTTATGCCTTCGAATATGATGCAGCTTATTCTTGGTAACTATACGAATGTGCTGAGTGCGCTCGGGGCATCAATTGCCGCCGGAACCGGAGTTGCGATTCATTCGAAGGTGCGGGCTAATCAGCAGCGTCACGAGGCATTGCAGGCATCGGTTGATGAGCTGCATAAGAAGGTTGATGATTTGATGGAGCGGCAGTAGTTGTTTTAGCGAGAAAGAGAAAACCGCCGGGTTCCCTGATGAAGAACCCGGCGGTTTTAAAATTTTATTCAATCGAAAGTAATTGGTAATTGCCGTTGCCATCGTATTCAAAAGTGACGATAGCAAGGTTTGCCAGTGGACTGCGGAAGTTATAGTGTTCCGGGTCGACACTGGTGAGCATTGCTTTGATGACATGCGAGTGGCAGAAAACTAAAATGTTTTTGCCTGGATACCATTCGATTGCTTTGTCGGCGGCGGTGCGCACCCGGGTCATAATTTCAGTTTCAGTTTCTAAGCCATCAAGTTCAAGTTTGTTGTCCATTGCTTCGCGGAAAGCGTCGTAATTGCCGCCTTCAAGTGGTCCGAAATTACGTTCAGCAAATCCGTCTTCAAGATGGATGCGTTCTTCGATATCCAGTTCATCACAGATGATTTGTGCCGTTTGTAATGCACGAATGAGCGGGCTTGAATAAATGACATCCCACTGGGTATCTTTTAATTTTGGAGCTGCTTTAGTTGCCTGATCTTTCCCATTATTGTTTAATGGATTATCAGTTTTTCCTTGAACACGCTCAATGCGGTTCCATTCGGTTTGTCCGTGGCGGACAAAGGTGATTTGTGCCATGGTTTGTGATTGCCTCCCTAAGTAAAGTTGTCCTATTTCTATATTATACTAAAAATCTATTGTAAATTCTATTTTATGGATACATTTTTAGCTGATTATTGTATAATAGAAGAATGAGTTGTGTTTTAAAAACAACAAAAATCATATAGTGAAGGATTGGTGACTAAACAATGCGCATGGTGGATTTAATTGAAAAAAAACGTGACGGTAAAGTACTCTCACAAAAAGAGATTGACTGGGTGGTTGAAAACTATACCAATGGAACAATTCCTGAATATCAAATGAGTGCTATGGCGATGGCTATTTATTTTAAAGGGATGACTGCTCAAGAGATGGCGGATTTGACCATGGCAATGGTTAATTCCGGTGACAGTTTGGATCTTTCAGCAATTGAAGGTATTAAAGTTGATAAGCATTCTACCGGTGGCGTTGGTGATAAAACAACATTAGTATTGACGCCATTATTGGCAGCAAGCGGTGTAAAAGTTGCCAAAATGAGCGGTCGCGGTTTAGGTCATACCGGCGGAACTGTTGATAAGCTTGAGTCTATTGCAGGCTTTCACACTGAATTGGAACCAGACGAGTTTATTCGTCAGGTTCGTGAAATCGGGATTGCTGTTATCGGTCAAAGCGGGAACTTAACGCCAGCTGATAAAAAGTTGTATGGTTTACGTGATGTAACCGCAACTGTAGATTCTATTCCATTAATTGCCAGTTCAATTATGTCAAAAAAAATTGCTGCCGGCAGTGACTTAATCTGTTTAGATGTAAAAGTCGGCAGCGGTGCTTTTATGAAAACTGTTGAAGATGGCCGTCTTTTAGCTGAAAATTTAGTAGCAATTGGTAATGCGGTTAATCGTAAAACGATTGCCTTTCTAACTAATATGCAAGAACCACTAGGTCTTGCGGTTGGTAATTCACTTGAAGTTGAAGAAGCCGTTAACACTTTAAAAGGTGAAGGTCCTAAAGATTTAACTGAACTTTGTTTAACAATGGGTGGGCACATGCTGGTTGCAGCAGGGGCCGCACCTAACTTTGAAACAGCTCGGGCAAAACTTGAACAGTCTTTAGCAGATGGTTCAGCTTTTGAAAAACTTTGCGAATTTATTGGTGCCCAAGGCGGCGATGTGGCGATGATTCGCGATACCAGTTTACTTCCGCATGCACCACATATTATTCCGGTTAAAAGTGAGCGCGATGGTTATATCCAAGAAATTACTGCGTTGCCAATTGGTCATGCAGCGATGCTTTTAGGTGCCGGACGTTCTACCAAAGAAGATCAACTTGATTATGCCGTTGGTATTGTTTTAGACAAGAAAGTCGGCACACATGTAAATGCTGGTGATGTATTGTGTTATGTGCATAGCCAGTCAACAGATATCCCAAATGTTATTGCTGAAATTCATGAAGCATTTGTGATTGAACCGCAAGAGGCGGTTGTTGAGCCGTTGATTTATGAAGCTATCGGCGTTTAAGATTATTTAAAACGCCCGCAATCTATGCAAACCAATAAAAATTCCTCGGTCACGTATGTCAGAATACGCTCCCTCACAATTTTTATTGGTTTCCTACGATTTCAAGCGTTTTCAATTAATCTTAAAATATCAAAGACAGAAACTATTGCTCTTAAGAAAAGGAGGTTCTATGGAATCAAACCCATTATACATAGTAAAAATTGATGATTTTGAAGGACCATTGGACCTTCTGTTACATTTAGTTAAAGAGAGCAAGGTCGATATATACGACCTTTCTTTGACGGAAATTACCAGTCAGTATGTTGCTTATATTCAGCAAATGCAAAGCTTGAATCTGGAAGTTGCCAGCGAATATTTATTTATGGCTGCACAGTTGATTGAAATGAAAAGCCGTTGGTTGTTACCAAAACCGCCGAAGGAAGAAAGCGGCGAGGAGTCGTTGGATCCACGTGAACAGTTGATTTTACGATTGATTGCTTATAAGCAGTTTAAGGATATCAGTCAGCATTTCCGTGCTTTGGAGGAAGAGCGGCAACAGTACCATACAAAGACGCCTGAAGATATCAGCGATTGGACGCAGGAGCAAATCATTCTTGATGAATCCAGCACCAGCGATGTTTATCAATTGATGGTGGCTTTTGAAAAGTTGATGCAGCGTAAAGAACTGCACCGCAATATCAATGCTACAATTCAGGTTGCTGAAGTCAGTATTGATGAGCAAATGACGCATATTCGGAAGAAATTGGCTAAAGGCAAACGAGTTGCCTTTAGTGACCTTTTTGAAGTCAATGACCGGGTCTATTTAGTAACGACCTTTTTAGCGATATTGCAGTTATCACGTGAACATTTAATTGAAATCCAGCAAGATGAGAATTTTGCTGATATATTTATTGAAGGTAAGGAGGCAGCATAATTTATGGATGAGCGATTGGCACATTTAGAAGGGTTATTATTTATTTGCGGTGATGAAGGACTAAGTTTTGAACAAATCGCCGCAGCAATGAATGCAACTAACGGTGATACCGAGTTCTTGCTTGAAGCTTTGAAGGAACAATATAACAATCCAAGCCGCGGCATTGAGTTGCAGCGACTTGGTGGCGTTTATAAGTTAACGACTAAGCGCGATCATGCTGCCTTTTATCAAGATTTCTTTACTAATACAGCAGTGCATACATTATCGAATGCAACGCTTGAAGTGTTATCAGTGATTGCTTATAAACAGCCGGTAACCCGCGCGGACATCGAAGCTGTCCGCGGGGTCGGCAGCGATCATATTGTCCGCCGCCTGGTTGCTTACGGCTTCATTGCTGAGGTTGGTCGTCAGGAAACACCTGGACGACCGGTTCTATATGCAACGACACCGGAGTTCCTTGACTATTTTGGCTTACAGCATCTTGATGAGTTGCCTGATTTAGGTGAGGTTGGCCGTGAGGATGTGGCTGAAGATGTGGACATCTTTATGACTAAGTATCGCGAGCAAATGGATGCGAAGGAAGAAGAAGAGTAGTCAGGGTTTCCCTGAGGGCTCTTCCAGATTTTTAGAATGAAGAAAAAAGACAGAAGAAGATATACTAAAAAAGAGATGCAAGGTTCGGCGACGCTGCAGCCAAGATTGAAACCGGGATTGAAAAGAAGTGAGAGAAATATGCCCCATACCCAAGTTGTAAAAGATAAATTGAAGTTGTTACCGGATAAGCCCGGTTGTTATTTGATGAAGGATAGCAACGGGATTATTATTTATATAGGAAAAGCGAAAGTGCTGAAAAATCGGGTGCGTTCTTATTTTACCGGCAGTCACTCAGGAAAAACGTTGCAGTTGGTTATGCAAATCAGCGATTTTGATTTGATTATTACGAAGAGTGAAGCTGAGGCGTTACTATTAGAGAGTAATTTAATCAAGGCGCATAAGCCTAAATATAATATTTTATTGAAGGATGATAAGTCATATCCGTTTATTGCTTTGACTACTGATGAGCACACGCGTTTGATTATTACGCGCCAGCCGCGTAAGAAGTACAAGGCTTTATATGGCCCATATTCGAGTGCAAGCTCGGCGCGTGCGGTTGTTGACATGCTTAATTTTATGTATCCTTTGCGTAAGTGCAAGATTTTACCAAAGAAAGAGTGCTTGTATTACCATATCGGTCAATGCTTGGCACCCTGTATTTTGCCGATAACACAAGAAGAATACGAACCGTATGTTGAAAAGGTTCAGCAATTTCTGAAGGGTGATACAGCGCCGGTTATTAATGATTTGAAGGCGCGGATGAGTGATGCCAGTGAGCGAATGGAATATGAGCGGGCACTTGAGTTTCGTGACATGTTGAATGCGGTTGATATGCTGGTTACTAAGCAGACGGTGCATATGAAGATTGATGATGATGTCGATATTTTTGCTTATTCGTATGATGATGTACTGGTTGCTATTCAAGTATTCCATGTGCGTGGTGGGAAGTTGGTTACTCGTGAGAGTACAATTGCAGAATACTTCGATGATCCGATTGAAGTATTCTATAGTTATATTTTGCAGTTCTATAATTTGGAACATGTTATGAAGCCAAAAATGGTTTATCTGGATAAGGCTTTGGATATTTCGACTTTAAATGAGGCGTTGGATTTGAAAATTATCCAACCGCAAAGAGGCGAGAAGAAAAACTTGGTTGATTTGGCGACTGAAAATGCGGCGGCTTCGCTTGAGCAGAAGAAGCAGTTGTATTTGCAACAAGTTGGTCGGACGCTTGGTGCTGTGGAGCAGCTTGGCGAATTGTTGGGTATTGCAACTCCAACACGTATTGAGATTTTTGATACGGCCAATTTAGGTAATGATGCGATTGTAAGTGCAGTTGTTGTGTTCCATAATGGTGAGCCTTCAAAACGCGATTATCGCCGGTATAAGATTCAGTCAATTAAAGAACAAGATGATTATGGTGCATTGCGCGAAGTTCTATATCGACGGTACTATCGGATGATGATGGAAGATAAGCCGTTGCCGCAATTAATTATTGTCGATGGCGGTATTGGTCATGTTAATGTGGCCCGTGAACAATTAGCACAATTGAATATTAATATTCCAGTTGTTGGTTTAGCGAAGAATGACCGCCATAAGACTACTGCTTTAGTTGGTTTGGATAATGAAAAGATTAATTTAAAAGAGCACAAAGAATTATTTTATATGCTCAGTAATATGCAAGAGGAAGTTCACCGTTTTGTTATTGATTATCACCGTAAATTAAGAACTAAATTGAGTCTTAATTCACGACTTGATCATATTCCTGGAATTGGTGAGCAACGCAAGAAGCTGCTCTTGACAACATTTGGTTCGTTGAATAAAATAATGGAAGCAACGGTTGACGATTTAGCCGCAGTTATTCCACTGAAACTTGCGCAGGAAGTGTATAATTACTTACAAAGCGATGAAGAATAAGACTGTTGAAAAGCGTTCGCAATCTTTGAAAGTTAGAAAAAATTGCTCAATCACGTATGTTTAGATACGCTCAATCACAATTTTTTCTAACTTCCTTTGATTACAATCGCTTTCAATCAATCTTATTATAGTAAAATATATAATAAGGAGACAATAGTATGGAGAAACAAAACAAACCAATTGGTTTTATCGATTCCGGTATTGGCGGCTTATCAGTTGTTGATGAGTTTTTAACCGCGATGCCGGAAGCACCAATTGTTTTTGTTGCCGATAATGCGCGATGTCCGTATGGCAATCGCGAGCCGGAAGAGATTCAGCAATTTGCCTTTGAAATGATTGACTATTTAATCAGTGAGCATGATATTCAGTTGTTGATGATTGCTTGTAATACAATTGTGTCGCGGGCGCTTGATGCGATTATTGCCCGTTATCCTGATTTACCAATTGTTGATGTAGTCAGCAATGGTGCTAAGGTAGCAGCTAATCTTACTTTTACTGAACATGTAAGTGTGCTGGCAACGTTTCAAACGGTGCAGTCAGAGAGTTATGTGAAGATGATAAATCGTTATCATCCTAATCTTACGATTGAGCAGTTTGCACCGGTTGAATGGGTGCCGATGATTGAGGCTTGCAGCGTTGATGAGTCGTTGATTCGTAATTATACTGATCAACTTTCACCGGAAAGTGATTGTGTGGTGCTTGGGTGTACGCATTACCCGTTTATTTTGCCGCAGTTAAAGGCGGTTGCGCCTGATAAGGCGTTTATCAATCCGGCGTATCAGACCGTGCAGGAAGCACTGCCGTTGATTAATCGGGAGCTATTTTTGGGGCATTGCCAGCTGGTCTTGACCACTGGGGATGCCGCGGAGTTTGCTGATAAGATTAAGTTTTGGTTGCCAGAACGTGATTTTGTTGTTGAGCATGTTGAATTAACATAAGGATTTTTGGAGGAAAGTGTATGCAGACGATTTTATTGGCTTCGAATAATAAGAATAAGATTAGAGAATTTAAGGCGATGTTTGCGCCATTGGCAATTGATATTAAGTCACTGGATGATGTTGGCATTGATGTTGATGTTGAGGAAACCGCGGACACCTTTATTGGAAATGCGCGTTTGAAGGTTGACGAGATTTCAAAGTTAACTGATTTACCAGTGCTGGCTGATGACTCAGGGCTTTGTGTAAATGCTTTGGATGGTGCGCCGGGCGTTTTTTCAGCACGTTATGCTGGTGTTGCCCATGATGATGTTGCTAATAATGAAAAGTTATTGGCGGAGATGAAGGGTGTTGTTGATCGGTCAGCATACTTTATTGCTATTTTGATACTTAAAATGCCAGACGGGCGGGAGCTTGTTGCACAAGGACGTTGTGATGGGTTTATCACTGATGAGCCAATTGGTACCAATGGTTTCGGCTATAATCCAGTATTTTATATGCCATATTTTAATCAAACTTTGGCGCAGGTGAGTGATGAGACTAAGAATGCAGTCAGTCATCGCAAGCATGCTTTGGAAGACTTAATTGAGCAAGTAAAACAATTAGGAATATAAGAAGAACACTATCAATAAAGGAGTGATTTGATGCGTATATTAGCTGTTTATAATACTCGCGGACAAGTGGCAGCATTGGAGAAAATTCGTGATCGCCATTTAGAGCATTGTGATTTATTTGTCCATTGCGGAAACGCTATGGTTTCATATGATAATGAATACATTCAGGGGTATGTTGTGGTCAGTGGTCCTAATGATTTTGACCCGCACTTTTTGCGTGATTATATTCTAGATGTTGAAGGCCGTCGGATTTTAATTGTGAACGGATACCAACAGGATATTAAAAATGGTTTGATTCATATGTATAATTTTGCTAAGCAATTTCATGCCGATGTGGTTATTTTTGGTGCCAGTCCGCAGCCGATAATCAGTGAGTATCAAGGGATGGTTTTAATATCTCCGGGAGAAGCAACCAATGAATTTGATACAGCAATGAAAAGCTATGCTATTATTGATTTAGAGGAACAGATTCGAGTAAATATTTTTGATATTGACTCTGGTGATTTAGTGCAGACAGTAAAGATTTAGTAATTATAAAGCAGAGGGATAAGTATGTACACTACAGATGCGCATCCATATAAGGCAATTGCCGGCCTAAGCCTTGCGATTGCTATAATTTCATCAATCATGATTGTTCCGGTTTTGGGCCTTTTCCTTGATGCTTTGTTTGCGATTCCGAGTATTGCGGTATTTGTGCTTTCGATTATTAGTATTGTTATTCGGCGCAAGAATGATGTTAGTACATTACCGGTTGTTTTTTCAGTGATGACTGGCGGATTGGGTATTTTTGCGACTATGCTTATGCTTTTTGGTGTGTTTGGTGATCAGGCTGAAACAATGCTTAATATGGGCAGTCAGATTTTTGTCAATTTTATTTATGTTATTGTTGCTTTGGCGGCATGGTGTGGCTATGTAGTGAGTGCAATTTTGAACTATCGTAATTTCTATTTGCTGCGTAAAACAGTGTTATCTGAACAGGTTGTTAGCAGTCAAGTGTAAGAAACAACGAGAAGACATGTAATTTAGTGAAATTGATATTGACAGAAGCATGCTTTTCCAGTAAAATTATTAGTGTTGATAAATAAATGCGATCGTAGTTTAATGGTAGAACGGAAGCTTGCCATGCTTCGGGCGTGGGTTCGATTCCCATCGATCGCTCCAATGAAAAAACAAAACACCTCTTTGAGGTGTTTTTTTGTTTGGGAGAAATGAAATAGGGAATCGAACGGAGTTCCGACACAGAGTTAGCGCTGCAAAGTCAGGCTCTAGAACCTGACGAAAGTAAGTACTCTTGGGGTGTCCCATCGATTGCTTCAAGAAGAAAAACAAAACACCTCTTTGAGGTGTTTTGTTTGAGAGACAAGAAAATAAGATGGGTGTATAATTGTAGTGAAAGGCGTGATTTTATATGAGCAATGAATTAGTTATATATTACAGTTTGAACAATCATGTACGTAAAATTGTTGCAGATATGCCAGAGCCAAAAGTTGAAATTACGACAGTTAAAAAGATTAGTAAAAATAAAGTTTGGCAAATGATTTCCTTGGGATTTTTAGTAAAAAGTAATAAGAAATTAGCTATTAATGAATTGGATGATATTGGGTTAGAACAATATGATGTGATTCATTTTGTGACACCAATTTGGGCCGGTAAAGTGGCTTTGCCGTTACAAGCTTTTCTTGAAAAATATCCAATTAAAAATAAGCAGGTGAAGCTGACAATGTCATGTGGTGGCGGTGTTGGTGAGAGTAAAGAAGCGTTCTTAAAGTTGTTGGATGATTCCAATGAACTTGTTGCTTTTAAGGTAATTGCCGGGCAATAAAATTTTCTAGTATTTTGAACCAGAGTGGGCGTTGCGCTCATTCTGGTTCTTTTTTAAATATGGGAAAACTATCGCGGAAAAACTGTTGTTTGTGTTTGCTTTTTGTAATATAATCAGCTATAATTTGAACACGTAACGAGATTTTTTAGTTTTGTTGGCATATAATGGGGTTATAATAGTAAAAAATTTATGATTTTGTAGTGTGGGGGTATATTCCTATGAAACGAATTTTACATGTTGAAGACAACGAGCAGTACCGGGAGTTTATTGCTGGTGTTTTGAAGCATGAAGGGTATGAGGTTATAAGCAGTGATAATGCTATGGATGGCATTAAGCTTTTTGAGTTGGGTAATTATGATTTAGTAATTACTGATTTGAAGATGAAAAATGTTGATGGTTTACAGTTCTTTTCTTTTCTGCGGCGGATTGATCCGGAAGTTAAGGTTATTGTTTTAACTGGTTCTAATCGAGATGCTGATGAGGTCGCCGGACTTGAAATGATGGTGAACGATTATATTAAAAAACCGGTATCGGTTGAAGTATTGTTAACACGGATAGCGCGGGTTATCAGTGAGAATCGAGTTTTGCGGGTTGATACTGAGCTTTATTCCGAACCGGAAAACTTACGGATAGATATACAGAAACGAAAAGTATATAAAGATGATGAACTAGTAGTCTTAACAAGCAAGGAATATGAATTGCTTGTTTATTTGATGCGTAACAAGGGACGGGTCATCACTCGTGAGGAGTTGCTTAAAGAGGTTTGGCGGCAGAGTGAAGATGAATTGGATATTCGCAATGTTGATACATATATAAAACGCTTGCGGACAAAACTTGTTCTATCAACTATTTATTCAGTTCGGAGTGTTGGTTATGAGTGGGTTGAATAAAAATAAACATAAGATGAATAGCAGAACCGGAAGAAATTGGTTACAGTTATTTTTGATTGGTGGATTACTTTATCTACTTATTGTTGTTGTTTTTGCGTTAGTTATTTATAATATTCCGCAAATATATGATCAAATTAATTATGATAAAACTGAGGCGACTGCCAGTGAAGTTCAGTCAGCGCTGGATTTATCTAGTGATGATGAACGTAAGGCGGCATTGACTGATATTGATGCCAGCAATACTTTAGATATTGTTGTTTTAGAAAATGGTCAAGTATTATATTCGACAGTATCAACAACTGACTTTTCAGTTATCACCGATTTTATCAATGAAAATGCGCTGAGTTATCATACTGCATATCAGTATGAGAGTGGTGGAAACACATATCAGGTTTGGTTGGCAATTTATAAAACTGATTCACAATTATTTTTCTCAATTATCATCAGTATTATTGTAGGTGCCGCAATAATGTTGAGTTTGATTCTAATTGTTTTAGTTGTCATTCTGTTTTTTAAAGTGTTGCGACCGTTGCAAAAGCTACGCAATAATATTTTAAAACTAAAAGAGTACCGTTTGAATGAAGTGCACTCAGGCAGTCAAAAGAATGATTATGATTTCTTGTCAGAAGAACTGGAAGATTTTACTGTAGACTTACAGCGAAAAATGAAAAGTATCACGGTAAAATATACAGGTTTGGAATACGAGCTGCAAGCCCGGCAAGAAAAAAACATTTATAAAGAACAGCTAATTAGCAGTTTGGTACATGATCTTAAGACACCGCTGAATATTATTATGGTGCAGGCTAACAAGCTTGAAGAGGGTGTTTTGCAGCCAGAAGAAATACATTTATTGTCTGATAGCAGCGAACAGATGCTTAAGGACGTTAATGAGATACTCACGATTCAAAAGCTGGATGATATCAGTGAAGTTACTAAGACAGAGCATGTTGAAGTAGTAGAAATGATTCGGAAAACGATGCGTTTATTTGCACCGCTATTTCGTGAGCGGAAGATTCAGTCGTATGTTGATACGCCTGAATCCATCTTTATCAATATAAGTCCGATTAAGCTAAAACAAATTATTCATAATGTTATCTCTAATGCCAGTCAGTACGCTGATGCTGGAGGAACGTTTGAGTTGGAGGCTTTTGAAGAGAGCCAACATTTAGTTATTGAGGCATATAATGATAAGGCGGATATTAGCAGTATTGATTTTGAGCGGGTTTTTGATTTGTTCTATCATGTGGATACCGGGAATACTTATGGCAGTGGTGTTGGGCTTTATACGATTAGAAGTATGGTTGAAGAATACGGTGGCACCTGCAGTTTCGCACCGCGTGATAATGGTGTGGTGCTGACAATTTCGTTGCCACTGGAGACGCAGTAATGATGAAATGGTTAGTTCGTATTACGTTGGCAGTGCTTTTAGTGACCGCGGGATTTGGAATGAAGGTTACAGCATATAATGAGCCGAATCAGTATGCTTCGGAGCAAGAGGCGCGCGAGCAGGAATTAAAAAACTTGCAGGAGAAACATGTTCAACCAGGAACATATCCGATTGAGGTAAGTTATACTCAAAATGGTAAGACCATCAACAAGACGATTTATTTGACTGTACGCGGCGAGCATACGGTTATTGTTGATGATATTGCTATTGATGCTCATTCGATTGTTATCAATTTGAATCAGGTAGCCGCGATGAATAAGGCTGGCTGGATTGAGGCGGCTAATGCGCGGGCGTGGAATATTAATACCCTTGCCGAGGTGCCGGTTACGCAAGTAAATAGTTCGCAAGTGAAGGAGGCGGTGGGGAGCTATCCGCTTTATTTTGCAACTGATGCTTTTGTGAAAACCAGCGTCACGGTAACAGTTGTGGATGGTACTGATGCGAACCAATCGTTTGCGAATTGGTTCGCACAACATGATCCAGGTGAAGGTTTCTCATGGTATGGTTTTTTGCATATTCATCCATATCTCTTGAGTTTACTGCTGGTGTTGATTTTATTGATTCCATTTATCATCATTGCAGTCTACTATCTCATCACTTCAAAATTAGTTCGTGATATCATTCGCAGCATCATTAAATAGTGAAATAATCACATATACAAAAAATCCAATAACTTTACGTGATAATCCTTTGATGCGCCTGTATTCGTTAGATATACTTGATGTATAGCAATCTGTTAAAAATTTATCATGTTTGAACAGATTGCAAAGGTATTCTAAAGGGGGCCATACAATGGGCAAAAAAATTATAAGAACAGCATTTCTATCAGTAATTGCAGGGTTACTGATTTTTTCTCAGTTTAATCTTGCGGTTTTTGCAACTAGCGAAAATAATGCAAGTGAAGCTAATACTGAGATAACCAGTGAAAATAATGTCACTGAAAATGAAGTTAGCTCAGACGAGCAGCCACCAGCAAGTGCTGAGGAAACTCAGGCACCGACTGCACAAAGAAATTTGCTGGGAGCAGCAAATGTTGAACGTGAGTTGACGTTAGCAGTTAGTAATGCTAATGGAACAAGTATTAATACTGCTAACGGAACAACAACACTAATGTTTCAAGCGGCAGGTATTGTCAGCGGAACAATTAAGTTGAAAAGTCCAGCAAAAGCTAATGAATATATTGAATTAGTTGTCCCAAGTGATATGAATCTTTCGGGATTTAATAAAGGTAATCTAGAAGATATAGCAACAATTTCACTAACTGGAAAAACATATCGTTTTAATTTGATTGAGGGCGCAGCAGCCGGACAATATGTCTTTAGTTTTACTACATCATTTAATTATCGCAATACTATGCATAATGAGACGCGTGATATTACGATGACTGATTATGTGAATAGTACTAGTACTTTAGCGGAAAAATTGAATTTGACAATGTTCAATGATACAAAGTTAAATATTGTAATGACCAGTGGACAGATTTCTCCAGGTGCTAAAACACTCTATAATCTTTCTGCCTTTACAAGGAGTAATAATGCAACATCAACTAATTATCCTACTAGTAATGACTATACTTTGGCAATGGATGCGACAGTTACTATTCCATTGCCGGCAGAAGCGACTTTTGTTGAGGGATTGAATGCTGGAGTAACTTATGATGCCGGCAGCCATAGTGTTACTGTTGCATTTACCAGTATTTTAAATGGAACAACTGTCAAAGGGTTTTCAGTTACATATAACGGGGTAAATGTTGGCGACACTGTTACTGCGCCAAGTGCACCAACAGTAGATGGTCATATCACCGGTAAAACTGCACCTGAGTACACTTTTACTAATAATGACATTATTACCCCGCTTAAAACAATAAGTGGAACAGTTATGATTCCGAAAACACTTGTTGATATACGTAGTTTTGTAAATGGTATGGGAAACTATATGTATATTGGTGAAAAAGGTGATACACGTCTCTATGGAATTCAGTTTTCAAACAATACTTCGTATGATGGTTCAAATTTTAAAGTGACGACAAAACCAGCTGATGGGATGTTAGTTAATGGTTTCTACGTTCCTGGTTCTAATATATATGATGTGTGGAGCGGATCAATTACCGCAACAGTAACAACTAATACAGGTAGAACTATTCAAAAGGTAATTCCTAACGCGACCACAACGGTAAATGCAGCTGCTCTTGGCTTAACAGCAGGAGAATATTTAACGGAATTGGAATTTGCTTTTAGTGAATTTAAAGTTGGGCAGAAAATTTGGTACAGCTCTGGCTCTCCACAAGAATATAGCTATGCAATTACTATGTATGGAACGATAGATGAAACTTATCGTGATGGTGTAACAGTAATTAAAAGCGGTGATATACGTAATGTGGTTACTACCATTAGTGATGATCAGCTAAGCGGTACTACAACAATGGCAGTGCCGTACACAGATGTTAAAACTGTTCCATTAGCCGGAGGAACATCCATTGCGCAAGGGAATTCATTTTTACCGGGAGCAAATGTTAATTTAAATGTTCAACTTGATGGTAGCTGGTATCCATATGGGAATGATAATCGTGTTGATGACCCGAATATTTATGTGACACTGCCATTAGAATTTACACCAAATATGGATGCAATTATAGTGACTCCCGGAGCTAAAAATGGTTCTATTACTAATATTGAAGAAGTCGAAAATGTTGCAGCGGCGGCCGACGGTAAAAAAGTATGGAAAATTACTACTAGCAATGTATACACACCAGGATCTGGTATGAAATTATCAATTCCGGTGAAAATTGACCAATATGCGATTCCGGGAATGGTAGATTTAAGCCAAGCAGTATTAATTGATTCACCATATAGTTACCAAAAATTTACAACTGCTTATGGCAGTGGGGTTTATCCTGATAAATATGATGTCAATGAAAATGGTAGAACTAATGATAGCTTAATTGCAATTGGAGTAAATGGACGTTTAAGTAACGTCTTGATTTTAAACACTGGTTTCAGTGCCTACCACCGAGCAAAATCAGATGATCATCCGGCATGGAGTGCTTTCTACTCAGAAAGCAAGACAGAGTCAATTGTCAATTTTTATAATAATTCAAATGGTGAGATTGAGGTTATTGTTAATAACCCGACTGATAAAATCATTGACCAATATACTTATTATGAGTCATTACCAAAAGGTGCAAATGAAGCAGTTCGTTTGACTGGGGCAATTACAACACCAAGCGGTTTTGAAATAACCTATACAACAGCAGCAACACCAGAGCGTAATGAGCTGAGCGGCGGTAGCGATACAACATATGTGCCAGCAGCAAGCATTACTGACTGGAGCAAAGTGAGCGGCTTTAAAGTGAAAGCAACTTCACCGATTCCGGGGTCAACGACTACAACAATTACCGTGCCGATCCATATGATTGGTGCCAGAGAAAATACGACTGATTATGATGAATTGCTGACTGCACAATCATCATTCATATTTGCAGAACAAGGCGGACCAGCAACTATTTACCAAGGTTCAGTGCTTGCTTATCAAGCGAACAATGTGACGGTTTCCGGAACAGTGTTCAAAGATTTAGACCAAGACTTAAGCCCGACAAAAGGTGCCGGTGACGCAGATTTTGCCGGACTTACAGTGAATTTGTGGAATCAGGATAAGTCGCAAAAATTGGCAACAACGACAACTGATGCCAGCGGTGCATATAGTTTTAAAATCAATGCCCAAAATTATTTAGTGGAAGTTGTAAATCCAAATGCAGTACAGTGGGAAGCGGTAGATGCTTTGGCGAAAACAGCTGACACATCAGCCAAGGTTGACGTATCAGATTTAGCAATCGGATTAGTAGCAAAACAATATGCAGTAAACTTTATTGTTGATGGTGCAACAGTTTCAACAGAAAATGTACGGTATAATAATGTTGTAACTAATCCGGCATCAAATCCGACCAAAGGTGGCTATACCTTCTTGAGTTGGTCACAAACACAAGGTGGGACGGCATGGAATTTTACTAATGATAAAATGCCGGCAAGCAACTTGAACTTATATGCGCAATTTTCTGCTGACAATCAAACAATTACATTTGATGTTAATGGCGGCGATGTGGCAACTGAGCCGGCTGATATTGTACAGCCAACAGATTCAAGTGTTACTATCAGTGCAGTGCCAAGTTATGCGGGTTATACTTTCGTTGGCTGGTTTGATAGCAGCAATGTGCAACATAGCGGAACCTTTGCAATGCCAAATGGCGGGTTGGATTTAGTAGCGCATTGGACAGCGGCTAATCAAGTGATTAGTTTTGATGCTGCCGGTGGTAGTGGCGTGGATTCAATTGTTGAACCGACCGGAGCCAGTGTTGATATTGATTCTGCGGTGACGACTCGTGCCGGGTACCAATTTGATGGTTGGTATAATGGTGCGACTCAGGTTGATGGAATTATCACTATGCCTGTAGGCGGAATGCAGTTAACAGCACATTGGACAGCGTTAGACCAAACAATCACCTTTGATGTCAATGGTGGTTTATCAAGTTCAAAACCAGATGATATTATTGCGCCGACAGATTCAATTGTTGATATTGATGCGGTTACTGAACCGCAACGCCCGGGATATCGCTTCTTGGGTTGGTATAACAATGATGAATTGGTATTTGGCAGTATTAATATGCCGGCAGGCGGGATGACATTAAAAGCAGCATGGAAAGATTTAATTGCTGATGGGGTTTGGAAGATTAATGGTGATCATATTACGATGACGGTTTCGGAAGTTGATGGCTATATGGCTAATGGAACATTAGGCCAGGAAGTATTGGCGAAGAGCAATGCTAAAGCCTGGGATGATGAAACCGGTGAAATTTTAACGCCGCTTGATATTGATTGTTCAAGTGTGGTTGCAGTTGTTGGTGATTATCATGCGCCGGTAACTTATACGCCTGGAACAAGTTCTGCGGCAGCGGCTGTATCGGTGTTTGGTGCGGAAGATGCTGAGGAGAATACTGATGTCAATACGCTTTCGGGAACGGTAGCAGTTACAGTTATTGATGATCCGGTTTCAAAATTACCGGTGACTGGACAGGAACCGTTGATGATGGCCGGAGCTGGCGGGGTACTGATTGGTTTGAGTAGTGTCTTCTTAGTTAAAAAGAAAAGAAAATAGTGGATAAAAAAGAGCTGGCCACAAGCCAGCTCTTTTTCTCTTTTCTCCCAGAATTGCACAAAATCACATATACATATAATTCATAAAAATGTTGTAATAATCTATTGTGTGTGATTAATTTTAGGTTTATACTGTATTTATCCATATTATCACACAGGGGGGAATTAATATGTCAAAAAAAATAATCGCAAAAATAGGTGCGGCTAGTTTATTGGCGGCGATTGTGGCCGCTCAAGTTAGTCCGGTAGTTTCAGCTTTTAGTGAAGTTGAGAGTAGCGGCAACAATGCTAGTGAAGTAGTGACTAGTGCTGAGAATAGCACAGTTGAAAGTGAGGCAAATCAAGGGATTGATTTGCAAGAATCTGGCGCGAATAATGTTGCTAGCGAGGATAATGTTCAGTTGTTGGCTAGTCGCGTGCCATTGAAGGCGGTACTGCCTGGTGCAAGTGTAACTGTAGAAACGGTTGTAGACTTAGTTGACACGGTAAATAACGCTGAGATGAATAAAACGATTACCTTAGGTAGTAGTTTTCCGACTGCTTTAAGTGGCGTTATTACTTTGAATATCACTCATAATTACAATATTACTATTAATGGTAATAATAAGGTTTTAACTCCGGCTGCTAATCAGAAGCATTTTAATGTGACTAGCACTGGTAGCGGAACAATTACTTTTGATTCGATTCAGTTTAAAGGTTTGACCAGCAATGGCGCTGATGGTTTACCGGTTGCAGCCAATCTTGGCGGCGGCGTGATGATAAAAAATAATCAAGGTGCCTTTGTATTTAATAAAACCAAATTTTTGAATATAAACGGCGGTGGAATTAATCTGAAGGGTGCGGGAACTTTAACGGTTACCAATTCTACTTTTGATTCTAATATTGTTACTGATGGTGGCGGCGCGATTCGTGCTGAAGAGGCACCGAAATATTTGAGTATCAGCAATTCGACATTTAAAAATAATGTGAATAATGGTGCCGGGTATGATGGTGGTGCAATCTTTATTAAAAATGCCAGTGGTGTTATTAATATCGAACACAGTTTATTCTTGAATAATATTAATAAGTTTAATCGCGGCGGAGCGATTTCGATAAATTTGTCAACCGCTAGTAATATCAATACAATCAATGATTGTTATTTCGACGGTAATAAGGCGTTAAGCCCTGCTGCTAATGTGAATGCTGATGGTGGTGCGATTTCATTATATGAGCTTGGAGTTGGCGGTAAGTTTACATTGACTGGTTCAACTTTTACTAACAATGTGGCCGATGATGATGGTGGTGCATTATTATTGCAAGGAAAAGAGAATACTGATATTCAGGTTATTAACTCTACTTTCTATAATAATAGTGCGTATGGTAAAGGGAACGCGGCTGATTACAGTGGTGGTGCGATTCAAGCTTATGCCAGTGGTTCACAAGGTTCAACAACAATCGCAACCTTTATAGATAATACTTTTGCTAATAATAACGCTTATTCTGGTTTTTCTGCATCTCAGACACAACGTGGCGGGGCAGTTGCCGGAAGCGGTTCTTTATTCCGTACGCAAAAAGCAATCTTTCAAAATAATATTACTATAGGTAATAAAGTTTATAACAATGATGGAACTGAAAATGTTAATTCAAAGTATAAAAATGTTTCAATGACACAGCCGACCAATAATGGTGGTAATATTGGGTTTGATAATGGAGCGGATATAACAGCAACTTTTGAAGATGTTTTCGGTGTATACCCGGTTGTTCCGATTTTGCATAACTCAACAGTGATGGCCGGAGATATGAACGACAGTTCTTATCAAGCGATTCCAACAATGCCAATTATTCCTAATGATGGAATTACAGGGATTGCCAATGGTACCGGAACACCATCAATTTATACATTTGATGAATGTGCGCATCAACGCAGTACAACAAAACCGGACAGTGGTGCCGTAGAAATTGGCTGGATCCGTTACGAAGCAAATGGCGGTGAATGGACTTTGCCGCAATTGACCGGATATAGTGGAGAAGCTTATTATGTAGGAACTAATCCAACAACGTATTTTGATGTTGGTGATTACAATGGTACAACAACTATCATTGATGATTCCAATCTGGCCAACGGCAGTAAAACATTTGTTGAGTGGAATACTAAAGCTGACGGGACTGGAACTACTTACACAGTCGGCAATGCTGATCTTACCAGTGATGGCTTAACATTATATGCAATCTGGGCTGAACCGATTACTTATACTGTTACTTATGATGGTAACGGGCATACTATCGGTAGTGTTCCAGTTGATGCCAATAGCTATAGTATCGGAGTAACTGCAACAGTGTTGAATATCATAGATTTAGCCCGTAATAATCATTCGTTTGTCGGCTGGAATACTGCTGCTAATGGCAGTGGTACAGCATATGCTGCTGGTGATGCGATTACAGTAAATGGAAATATTGTATTGTATGCTCAATGGTTACAAGATGAAACACCAACTGATAATAATAGCAGTACAAACAATAGTTCAAATAATAATTCAGATTCTGGATTACCACAGACAGGAACACATTTGGCTGAGGTAGCAGTAATTGGACTTGTGGTTGCAGGTGCAAGTATGCTAGTCTTACGTAAAGTTAAAAAATAAATGTTGATTGTAAGAGTATCTTCGGATATTCTTACAATTGTTTAGGGCAATAATGTGGCTACCCCCAATGCGCATTGTTGCCCTAAACAGTTGGTTTCACTTTATAAAAAACAGCTGGGTCACTTGGAAACCCGGCCGTTTTTATAGTTTCTCCCAAGAAAGAAAAAACTTATTCACAAAATTGCTTTTTACGTTAAAACATGGGACAATAAGTTATGAAAAATGGGGGGACTAAATAATTAACTGGATGCTGGCATTATTTGCCAATGCTGCTTGTTATGGATTATTTGCTCTACCAAACAAATTTGTTTGGTTTTTTTGTTTGCCAAAAATCGTTTTTTTATGAGCACAATAATAATAACTGGAGAGAATATACAAAAATTACACAAAAAGAACACAGACTTTTCGTTGAACCAAATGGCACGTGTTCTATAATTGGAATTGATATTACTGTAAAATAGGACAAGATGTCGAATAACAGGACAGTATATTAGAATTTAAGGGAGGGTTTCTAATATGAGTAAAAAAATTGGAAAACTAATTATTGTATCATTAGCAGCATTGCTCTTGGTACTTACGCAAATGGACTTAAGCGTTTTAGCACAAAGTGACGAAGTGACGCAAGAGTCATCACAAAATAATACAGGGGAAAACGAGGCGGCTGATGCAGCTGAGGCTGACCAGCTGCAAAGTGAACCAGCAGCTGAAGCCGAAGCGCCAAAAACAAGTGTTCAGGGAGGACGGCAACTGTTAGGAGATGCACCAACAACGCAAAATGCATTTGCAGTATATGACGGACAAGATTTGGCAACCAATGCTGACTTTAGTTATGCACCTAAAGACGCGTACACACCGGCACGAACTTTAAGTATTGCTACTTCATTTCCAGACCGTGCAACAGTAACCGGAGCTAAGATAGAAATTAAACTTAATAATGTGTTACAACTGGCTGGAGCACCTGGGATGGTTGCAGACGGTACAAATGGCTGGAAGTTTGATCTCGATAAATTAGTAAATGACTATCCGCAACAGGCTGGGAAAATCAGCAATGCAATTTACACGCCAGAAAAAGTGAATGGCTGGTTAACAGGAAAAGGAACATTAACCTATGAAAAAAACCCCGGAACTAATGAGGTTTATTTAGAACTAACCTTAAAATTGAATGTGACTTATTCGGTGCGTTTGTTTAACGGACCAACTGAGACTTTTGCTAATGTAGCGGATATTAGTTCGAGCTATACTGAAAATGGAATGGATCATGAAATTGAGAGCAGTAAAATTAATAATGTTACTGTGACTAATGCTCAAAATATCTGGATTAGTATGTATCAAGGTGGGACAATGTATCGTTCAATCGGAGATGATGTTACCGTGGGGACATCACTTAATCCATATGTAAATACTGATTCATATAGTGCAGGTCTAACTAATGTAGTTGTTAATGAATTGACCTACACTGTGAAAATAAATAAGTTGCTTAACTTGACGGGAGTACGAACATCATCAGGAACACTTTCTTATACATTAACAGATGATCCTAGTGATGCAATTTACCAGTATATAACTTATACTGTTTCAAATTTTAAAGTTGCATCTACACTATATTTTGATTTCAAACTTCCGGATAATATTGCAACCGGAAATTATCAAGTCTTTTCAATTGGTTCTTATGCTGGGTTTACAAATTCAATCACAAGAGTTGATGGTTCAGTTGAAACTTCAGGGATAGTGCACTCATATGGTAGTACAGCAGTCATTTCTGTAAGTGATCCAAATGTGGCATCGGAATTAGAACTGGATACATCTAATCAAACTTTAGCTTTTCAAGACTTTGATGCCAGTATGAATTTGCTTGGTAATATGCAAGTGAAAAATACTAGTGCTAACGTGATTACTAATCGTTCCGGAAAGTTAGATTTTAGTGCTTATAGCAGTAAATATGGCGTTGAACAAGTTAGTCTTACGATACCAAACGGTATGCAAGTTAAGAATGTCGTTGCCAAGACAAATTTGAATAATACGTATTCGATTGCAACAGTTACTGGAACAGCAGGTGGAGCCGGTCAATATGTAAATATTAGTAAATCGGTATTGGGAATAACAACAGATGCTGAGTATATAACAGAATTGACTTGGGATTATGCTGGTTCCTTTCCTAGCGGATGGGTTAGCGGCGGTACAAGTTCAAGGTTAGACTACTTCCAAGTTTCCACGATTCGTTATTATGGAAAAATTTTAGATATGCCTGCTGATCGAAAATATAATGCGACATTAACAGTCTTTGAAACTGGGAATGTCTCAAATTCTCAAACCAAAACTCAAGCTATTACGGTTAATGATAACTCAATTTCTATGGGCTCAACTGTGGGATTAACTGGAAATTTAGTAACAACACAAAGTAGCGGCAGCATTTATTCGGCATCTTCAACGGTTGATTTTACTAACTATCGCTATAGTAATGATATGATGCGTACCTTAAAAGGGATTGCTTTTTATCTACGTGATACTGATTATACAATAGTTAATCCAGATACATTAAAAGTCACCTGGAATGGAAATACCTATCAAACCAGTGATGGAAGTTTGACTGCAATTGAAGGTGTTGATAATTCTAATCATAAATTCTATAAATTAGAATTACCAGATGTTATTTTAGGTATGGGGAATACAGAAACGGCCAGCACTATATATCCAAATGCAACTGTGACTTATGATTTTAAAATTAAGCCGTCAGCGCCGACAACTGCGTTAATGGTTCAAGATATCATTTCAGTTACCCCGCTTGATCAATCAATCAGAGTAACTAATGGTGGTTGGTACAGTGTGTACCTTACTACTGATAAATATAATGTAACCGGACAGGCTAATTCAAATATCCCACTTGGTTCTTACCGTCAAGGCTATGCTTTCAATATTACTGCTAAAAAAGCATTTTTAGTTACAACGGCAGCTAATCTTGATGATGGCCCATGGGTGAGCTATGATTATGATACTAATCAATCAATCATTGATCTGAATCCAAGCGGTGATGCTAAGTATCAATTGGCGGTAACAAATAATTCAGGACAAACAATTAATGGTTACACTGCACTTGTGCCGATTCCAAAGTATGGTGAAAAAACAGACTTAACACCAGCCACACCTGGAGAGTGGAATCCAAGCTATCATTTGCAAAAAGAAGCTTTTGGCTGGACAACAGCATTATTAGAAGAAATTAACACTTCTGCAACAGCTCTCGATTATCAGGTCCTTTATGCAACAACATATGAGACTAGTATCTCTTCACCAAATTTTGTCACATGGGATACTATTACAAATAAAGATAATATTCGCATGGTAAAAATATTTACAACTGATGCAATTCCTGATGGGACATTAGATGTTATTGATTTTCCATTGGCATTAACCGATCCATTAGCTGATGCTCATGCTGGCAATATGAATATTTATTCAGCACGTGTATATAGCAGTATTGATGGTAGTGCCGGATATAAACCAAGTGAGCCAATTGCAATTCGCTTAAAAACTGGTATCGTGACTGGTATCGTCTTCAATGATGATAACCGCAATGGATTGCAGGATGCTGGTGAAATTGGACGCAACGGAGTTTCCGTTATTGCCTATGAAGCGGGAACAACAAATCAATTAGCAACCGCAACAACTCAAACACACGATGGTATCGCCGGAGTCTATAAATTTATGGGCTTAGATAAAAATCAAAATGTTGATATTGTATTTGGTAATCCAAACACTGATGATTCAACTCGTTTCAGTCCAGTTACTAGTGGTGGTTCAACACCAACAGAAGCTGCCGATCATTTAAAAGCGACAACTGCAAACATTACGCCTAGTACTACTATCTCGACGACAATCAATGCCGGATTAATTACCCCAACCGAAGTTACTATGGATGCTCAGGGTGGTGAAACTGCCGATAATGTAATTAAGCGTTACCCGGGAGAAACCATTGCAAGTGAACCTGCAGTTACTAGAGAAGGCTATACGTTTAATGGTTGGTTTACAGCAAGCACCGGTGGAACATTAGTAACCTTCCCGTACACAGTGGGAGTTCAAGATACAACATTATATGCACAATACACAGTAAATCAATACACATTGAGCTATGATGTTGCAACCAATGGTGGCGAAAGTGGTGTTCCGGCAACACAAACAATTAACTACGGTACAAAAGCAACAAAACCAGCTGATGCAACCAAAACCGGCTATACATTTAATGGTTGGTTTACGGCAGCAAGCGGCGGCACAGCATGGGATTTCAACACGACAACAATGCCAGCTGCCAATACAACTTTGTATGCGCAGTTCAGTATCAATACATATACGACTACTTTTAATATCGATGGAGTTGTAATAACGACTGATGTTGTTTATGGCAATAAAGTAGTTGAACCGGCAACTCCAAGTAAAGAAGGTTATACTTTCTTAGGTTGGTATACTGTCGCTACTGGCGGAACTCAGTGGAATTTCTCTACTGGAACAATGCCGGCAAATAACATGACACTTTATGCACAGTACTCAGTTAATTCATACACACTGAGCTTTGATATTGCAACCAATGGTGGCAGCGGAACCGCGCCAACTAATCAAACGGTTAACTACGGAACCAAAGCAACTAAACCTACTGATCCAAGCAAAACCGGATATAGTTTTGCCGGTTGGTTTGATGCCTCAACCGGTGGTAATGCTTGGGACTTTAGTACCAAAACTATGCCAGCGAATGATGTGACGTTGTATGCGCAATTCGGTGTTGATCAATACACAGTGAGCTTTAATAATGAAGGCACAATAACAACGGAAACAGTGGCGTATGGTGCGTTAGTACCGAAGCCAGTGGACCCAAGTAAATTGGGCTACACATTCAATGGCTGGTTTGATGCTGAAACTGGTGGTAACGAGTGGAACTTCAGTAGTGACACGATGCCAGCGAATTATCTGAATCTCTATGTCCAATATAGCGCCAATACATATACATTGAGTTTTGATGCGAAAGACGGAAGTACAGTACCGGCGATTAGCGCCGCTACTGATACACCAATTGATATTGATGCCCAAGTTACAACGAAAGATGGCTACACTTTCTTAGGATGGTATGATAGCAATAACACGCAAGTAAGTGGAACAATCAATATGTATCCATACAACGCAACCTTAACTGCGAAATGGCAAGGGATTGATCAAACAATCCACTTAGATGTGAATGATGGTGATGCAACAAGTGTACCAGCAGCGATTGTAAAACCGACCGGAGACAGTGTGAATCTTGAAACGGTTGTACCAACCAGAGCCGGATATAGTTTTATTGGTTGGTTTGATGCAAGCGATGTGCAACATAGCGGAACATTTGTGATGCCGGTAGGCGGTCTACAGCTGAAAGCGAAGTGGACAGCAGTTAATCAAGTGATTACTTTCAATACTTATGGCGGCAGTGGTGTAGATTCAATTGTGGCACCAACTGACAGTACCGTAGACATCAGCAGTGTAACAACAGAACAATGGAGTTATGGCTTCCTTGGCTGGTTTGACGAAAATGGAACACAATACAGCGGAACATTTGCGATGCCAGCAGGCGGATTACAACTGCAAGCGAAATGGCAAGATTATATTGCTGATGGCACTTGGATAATTTCAGCTAATGATTTCAAAATGACTTTTGCTGAGCTACAAGCAAAAATTGCTGATGGTACAATAGTAGATAGTATTATCATTAAGTCTGATGCGCGTGCAATTGATAAGTTGACAAACAGTGACTTAGGACCACTGCAAGTATTGAATATTAGCGAATTAACAAGCGCACCTAAAGCTGGTACATATCAAATGACAATTGCTTACACTAATCCGTCAGCAACTGTCAGCACTTATGACTTGTATACAACTAATGAACGAGTTTTAAGTACGACAATTAATGTTGAAGTAACTGCTGAGAATACAAACAGCAGCTCAACAAATGGATTGCCACAGAGTGGGCAAAATATTACTTTTGCTGCTTTGATTGGAATCATCTTAGTTGTTGTTGCAGGAATATTACTTGTATTCAGCCGCTCTAAAAAGCGTTTGTAAAATAGTAAGCGACAGATGAAGAGGGCATGTGCTCTCTTCTTTGTCGGTTCATAATAGAGACCGGTTTTATTGACAATTGTTTATGGCCACTCTAAAATGAATATGAAGTATAAGGTAACGGGGGGGACACCGATGAAAAAAATATTATTTGTTGATGATGATGCTAAATATCAAATGCTGATAAAGGAATTACTTGAGCTTGATGGTTATGAGGTTCTAACAGCAAGCAATGCCATGGATGGCGTTGAAATATATAAAAACACTGATGATATCGATTTAGTTATTAGTGATTTAAAGATGCAAACAATTGATGGGTTGCAGCTACTTAGCATTATCAGAAAGTATAATAATCAGGCGAAAGTCATTATTTTGACTGGCTCTGATAATCCTCATGATGAATTGCTAGGGCTAGATTTACGAGCAAATGAATATCTGAAAAAGTCAATTGACATCTCGGTATTACTTAAAAGAATTCAATTAGTTCTTGAACAAACTGTTGAGATCAGCGGCCAAAATATTCTGACCAGCAATTTTGAGAATATTGTTGTTGATAAACAAAATTATAAAGTTCAAAAAAATGACATTTATTATGAATTAACTAAGACTGAGTTTGCTTTGTTAGTTTATTTTTTGGAGCATAAAAATGAAGTGCTGAACCGCGAAGACATACTCAAGGAAGTCTGGCGTATTTCAAATACTTTTGGTGATGATCGTGCTGTTGATACCTATGTAAAAAAACTGCGTTCAAAATTACGGATTTCAAGTATTTATACTGTTCGCGGTGTTGGTTATGAATGGGTTGAACGATAATGAATAATAAAAAAACAAGGAGACTATTTTATGTTTTGGCAATCGGTTATTTTGCAATCGTTGTTTTTTTAGTGTTCCTTATCTATCAGATGCCATTAATATATACCAATTTAAATACCCAGCATATTGAGAGCACTAAAACCGAGATTCAGACGGCAATTAATACTAAGACCGGGGAGGATTTGGCGACAAATCTTGCCCGTATTCAAGAACAAAATAATATGGAGTTAGTAGTGGTGACGCCGGAGGCGATTGTTTATTCCTCAATGCCTACTGCTGATTTTGCGATGCTAACAGAAATTTTTGATGGCCAAAACTTAAGCTACGAGGGTGCAAAATTATTTCAGGCAGAAGATGGCACCAGTTATCAAGTGTGGGTTGCTTTCTATAAAGTTGATTCCGAAGCCTTTTTTGCTAACATGCTGATTATCATGGTTATTAGTGTTGTTATTTTAACGATAATTATCGGTCTGCTTTTATTGGTTATCTTCCGCCAGTCAATTAAGCCATTGACACGATTACGTGATAACATCAATAAATTACGTGCTTATCGTTTGAAAGAATTACGTGGAGTAAATAATAGTGATGCTGATTATGATTTATTATCAAAGGCACTTGGCGAATTTACCGACGATTTGCAAGGGAAATTCGACACCATTGGTACAGAATATACGCTTTTGGAACAGCAGTTACAGGAAAAACAGGAGCTTTATCAAACAAAAATGCAGATGGTCCAGTCTTTAGTACATGATACTAAGGCACCAATCAGTATGGAATTGTTTTCGATTAAGCAGTTGAAAGAGGCACTTGGAGAATATCCTGAGCTTATCGCCAAACTAGATGGTATGCAACAAAATAACGAGGAACTTATGGCTGAAATTATCGATATGATGCATATTATTAAGGATAAAGAGAGCGAGATGATTTTGGAGAAAGAAATTGTTGACCTGGCGGAAGTCGTCCGCTCAACAATCCGTCGTTTTGATGCAGCTATCCAGGAAAAGAATCTTTTTTACTCAATAGATATGCCGCAAAAACTGCCAATACTCGTCAATAAAATTCAAATCAAGCAATTACTTTTCAATATCATTTCCAACGTTTGCCAATATACTGAAATTGATGGCGAATTTGAATTGGTGCTTTATGATGAAGATGAGCAGCTGCATATTATTGCTGCAAATGAGGTGCAGGATACTTCAAAGATTGATTTTGGTAAAGTGTTTGAACTCTTTTATCTACCGGAAGCAAATGACAATAATACGGCGACCGGTATTGGTATGTATACCATCAAGCACATGGTTGATATTTATAACGGTACGGCACGTTTTGAACCAAGCGAGAGTGGAGTTGTGCTGACAATTACTATTCCTAACCCAAAGGAACCGGGTGATAGCCATGCGTAAGAAGTTATTAGCAATACTTTGCCTTGTTCCGCTTCTTCTGTTCTTGCAGAACCTGCCGGTTCATGCAACAATCCCGACTTCGCGAGCCGAGGCCAGCGAAGCGGCGATGGCAGCGCTGGAGAAAATTGAAGACCGCGCCGGCACTTACGAAGTCAAGCTTGTTTATGAACAGAACGGCCGGACGATAACTGAGACAGTATTGATGACGATAACGGCCGCGAATACGGTTATCCAAGAACCAATTGCAATTGATGCGCAAAATGTTATTGTTGCGTTGGCGGATGTATCGCAAATGAGCGCTACTGACTGGATAACTTTAGCTCAAGCCCATGCATGGAACACACAGACGTTGGCAGACTTGAATGTTCAGGCAGATACCAGCAGCATTCAGAACAAGGTTGGTGTCTACCCGATTACTTTTGTAACTGATAATGGTGTTGCCACTACAATTCAAGCTGAAGTGCAGGATCTGACTGCGAGTGGTGAGAACGCGGCGGTTATTTACCAAGCTAATATGAAAAATGGCTGGCATGAAACCAGCTATCAGGAAAATAAATTTATGTGGGCCAACTTCGGTAACTGGTTTGATATTACCATTAGCGGCGTGTTGTTGCTGGGATTTGCGATTCCAATTACTATTTTAATTATTGAATATGTTGTAACAAAGCAAATTATTCAGAAGCTTATTGATGTGTTGGGGAAATAGAAAAACGGCCGCCTTTAGGGCGGCCGTTTTTAATCTTCTTCACAAAAAAAACTTGACTTGAAGTTCACTTCAGGTGATAAAATATAGTTGAATAGGAGTGATGGCGATGACGCGAAAAGATAAGTATCAAGAGAAGTTTCGTGAATTATTTGGTAGTTATCCGGAGCTGACTGGAAGCAGTGATCCGGAATTGATGGAAATTTTGCAGAAGATGATTTTTGGTGATGTTTTTAGTATTGGTGAGTTGGATGATCAGTTGCGTGAATTGATTACTGTTGTTTTACTAAGTGTGCAACAAGCTTTGCCACAGTTGCGCAGTCATGTCGGTGCTGCGTTGCGGATTGGTAATTCGCCCTTAGCGATTCGGGAGGCAATTTACCAATGTGCACCGTTTATTGGCTTTCCGCGGGTATTGAATGCAGTGAATACTATGAATGAAGTTTTTGCTGAGCAGGAGATAGCTTTGCCATTGGCGGCGAGTGCAACGGTGGATGAGGCATCGCGTCATGAACGCGGAGTGGCGATTCAGGGTGAGTTGTATGGCAGTGGCATGCGTGAGCGTTTTGCCAAGATGCCGGAAGAGTTGCGTGAACCATTGGTTGATTTGTTGACTGATGCTTGTTTTGGGGATTTCTACACCCGTGATGGGCTGGATACCCGGCAGCGTGAGCTTTTGGTGTTTTGTGGCTTGATAGCAATTGGTGCCGACTTTCAGATTGCTTCCCATGCTCGGGGTAATATGAAGGCAGGTAACAGCAGAGAGGTGCTAATGGCCGCAATTATCCACTGTATCCCATATATTGGTTTTCCATATGGGTTGAATGCATTAGCGATTGTGCAGGATTTATAACATTTTGGAGAAAGAGAAAAAAGCCGGAGCCAGAGGCTCCGGCTTTTTAATTTTTTACCGAGAGTTTATTTACTTTTTTGGTTATGTTGCCATAATTAGCTATTTTAGTATTAAGTCGTTCTAAAGTAGCGTTCATTTCAGCAATGTTTTCGGCAAGAATGTCACGCTGTTCAATTAAAAGTTGCTTACGGGTTGCTGCTGTATCTGGGCCTTGTTTATAGAGTGTCAGATATTCAATCAGCATTTCGATTGGCAAGCCGGCACTGCGCATGCAGACAGCAAAATCAACCCAGTAAATATCATCTTCGGTATAATCGCGGTTACCGCTGCTGTTTTTTTGAATGGCCGGTATCAACCCTATGCGTTCATAATAACGCAGCGTGTCAGCAGAAATATTATAAAGTTTTGCAACTTCGGAAATGGTCATTGTTTATCAGCTCCTTATTAATAATGATAACATCTGGAGTCAACTTCAAGTCAAGAAGAATTTACAATTATGATTAAAATAGTTGGAAAATGGTATTTTAGAATAGTTTTATGTATATTTGTTCACATTTCGTCAAAAATCAACTAAAAATACACTAAATATCCTTTGAACCGCTAAATGAACTGCGCTATAATAATAAACATAGATACATAAGTTGTCTATAACATACATTTGTTTATATCAACTCTAACCCCCCCACAGATTGGTATTTAGCAACACTTGTATGTAATATTTATGTGGAAAAGACTGCGGTTTGCAGTCTTTTCTTTTTTTATTCTATTTCTGCCATTTGACTTTTATATTGAGTTCCCCACTGATCCATAACATCAAGGATTGGTTGCAAACTGCGGCCAACCTCGGTTAACGAGTACTCAACTCGTGGTGGCACCTCAGCATACACTTTTCGATGCACCAGACCGGCTTCTTCCATTTCGCGTAAGTTGCTGGTTAGCACCTTTTGCGAAATCGAGCCAATTGATCTTTTAAGTTCACCAAAACGTTTGGTGTTGTCCATTAAATCGCGGAGGACAAGGAACTTCCATTTATTACCAATTAAGGTTAATGTTGTCTCAACCGGGCACGCTGGCAAATTATTTTTCATTTTATCACTCCATTTATCTTGATTCTAGCACAATAGTATCTAAAAGGATACTAGGTAACAAAAAAGTGCTTACTTTACTTTAGGTACTATTGTTGTATTATAGTATTGTAGACGAGTTATTTCAAGTCAAAAAAATTTATGGAGGTTTTAATTATGAAAATCGCAATTATCGGCGCAGCCGGAAAACAAGGTAGTTTATTAGTAGAGGAGGCGGTGCGTCGTGGTAATGACGTAACTGCAGTTGTTCGAGATCGCAATGAATTGAAGAATAAAGATATTGCTGTTATTGAAAAAGATTTATTTGAGCTTACTTATGAGGATGTTAAGGATTTTCCGGTAATTATTGATGCTTTTGGGGCTTGGACACCGGAAACATTACCGTTGCATCAAACTTCATTAAAACATTTAGCGGATATTTTAAGTGGTCATCCCAACCGTTTGTTAGTTGTTGGCGGTGCCGGCAGTTTATATGTTGATGAACAAAAGCAATTGCGCTTAATGGATAGCGAAGGTTTTCCTGATATGTTTAAACCATTAGCAAGTAATATGGGGGCTGCTTTTGATGCCTTGCAACAACGTGATGATGTGCAGTGGACGTATTTGAGTCCGGCGGCCGATTTTGTCGCCGACGGGGCACGCACCGGAGCATATAAAAGCGGTGGCGATGTGGTGATGGTCAATAGTAATAATGAGAGCCAAATCAGTTATGCAGATTATGCTATTGCGATGATTGACGAAGCAGAAAACGGACAACATATTCAAAAACGATTTACTGTTGTTTCTTTATAGGTGAAATTGAAAAACCCGCACGGTTTGCGTGCGGGTTTTTTTTATTCTTTCGAAAAAGAGATTTTGGTTTTTATAAATTTTTGCAAGCGTTCATTGTGTTGCTTTTCGATATATCTGATTGGTAATTGTGCGCTTGCCATATCATTCACCAGTTGGTCACATAGTTCGTAGATAGAGGCTTGATCAGTTTCGTGGATAGCGGTATTGGGGTTGGCAATGTGAATCAGGGCGATAAATTGTTCTTGCAGCTGTTGCAGGGCAACGAGTTGTTCATGGGCGCTGAGGCGGTTAAGTTGTTGGCGCAGTTGTTCGATTGCCTGAATTGTTGCTGAGGTGAAATTGGTTGGCTGGTTATCAAGCAGGAAGATGTTTTTAAATGCAGTTGTTTGGGTGTTATTGCGGATGCCATTTAAGACAATTTGAAAGTCGGGGTACATCATGTATATCACTCCTGTTCTTTAAGGATATAGTAGCCGCTGCCTTTTTTGTTTTCAATGAGTTCAACGCCGGCGGCAAGACGTAGCTTGCGGCGCAGGTTGCTGAGATGGACACGAACACTGTTGCTGAATGGATCAGCGAATTCGTCAAAGCAATGTTCAATAATTGTTTCAAGTGAAACGACGCTTGGATCTGAATAAGCAATGAAATGCAAGATATCGAATTCTTTTTTGGTAAGTATTATTGGTAGTCCATTATAGGTAACGGTGCGAGTCTTGGTATTTATTTCCAAACCGTTTATTTGAATGGTGTCAGAATTGACATTGTAGCGGCGCCGGGTCAAAGCATTGACCCGGGAAAAGAGCTCGCGGAAATCGAATGGTTTAACCAGATAATCATCGGCACCGATATCAAGGCCGGTGATTTTATCGTTGATGGTATCTTTGGCAGTTAGCATAATAATTGGCACATTGATATTTTGTGCCCGGGCATTTTTGCAAACTTCGAGGCCATTCATTAATGGCAAGTTGATATCAAGAATAATGCTGTCATATTCATATGTAAAGATAAGGTCAAGTGCGGTCTCGCCATCGAAGGCAGCATCAACTGCAAAGCCGCGGTCACGAAAGCCGAGGCAGAGCATGTCATTAATTCCTTTTTCGTCTTCTACTACTAAGAGTCTCATTGAATATCCTCCTTAGCCATAATAAATTCAATATGGAATGTTGTCTGTTCTATGTCACTGGTAACGCTGATTGTGCCCTGGCATTGTTCAATAGATTTTTTTACAAAGCTAAGACCAAGGCCAACACCGTCGTCTGATTTAGTGAAGAATGGCTGCCAGATTTGTTCTAGCATTTCATCTGCAATCGGGTTACCGGTATTGATGATATCAAGACGAATTATTTTGTCTTCAAAGGTATCAAGATTAATAATAACTTGATTATTATCGGCGTGTCGTAACCCATTGTTAACCAGATTAATAACAGCTCGTTCTATCAATGCAGACTTTCCATAAGTCATATAGTTTTCGCTTTCAACAAAGTTAAAAATGACATCTTTTTGAGCAGTACTGTATTGATCGCAAATCGAAGCAACAATCTCGGCAATGTTAACTGGCTCAAGTTCTGGCTCAGTATCGTTAAGATGGGCATAGTCAAGTAACTCATCCAGGACAGGTTTGAAGTTATTAATGTCGCTGCGAATTTCTTCAATGGCAGCTTTGGCATCGCTTTGACCTAGAATTTCGCTTTTGGCCGATAATAAGGTTAGGAAGTTGCGCAATTCATGAGAAGTGTATGCGGCAAATTCATTCTTTTCGGCAATCATTTGCTGCTCTTTCTCGTAAAGAGCAGCGTACTCTTCCTGCAAAGGCTGCAGCTCAGAATAGATTGGTGCATCTTCTAATTTAATAATTTGGTCAGTTTGTTGGATGAGCGGTGAGATTAATCGGTTGGACAGGAATCGGGTAACCATGAAACTGATGATTGACAGGACGAGAACCATTGCCGTTCCCCATATAGCAATTTGAATGTAGATATCATAAGAGACGAGTGCGGTTGCACCATTGACAATTACGCTAATACTCTCCATTTCTTCAAGACTAGGTTCAGTGTTGGTTGCGCTGTTGCTTTCTATCTGGCTGATATGGGTTTCTTCTACAGGTACCAATACGCCATTTTCATCAACAGCAAATACATTGCCTTGGGCATCGGTCACAATTTCCGGCGGACCAATGGTTGTGGCAAGTTCCTCGGCTGATAAAAAGTCAACTAACTGGGTTTGTACGTTAACAGTAAAAATTCCTGATTCGGCTAAATAGACAATCCCGAGATAGAAGGCAATTAATATAATAAAGGTCATCGCCATAAAGACGAGACTGATCCGGTTTTTAAATGCTTTTTTCTTTTTCATTGAAGAGCACGCTCCTTATAATGCTTTTATTATAACACAGCAATATAAAGTTATTGTAAAGAGGGGTGGTTGGTTCTTCATATGTTCTTAACATGAACTAGGTAAAATAAAAATGCTGACGGACTTCATTGTAGATAGCTACAGGGATTAACCGTAATTGAGAAGGTTTTATTTTATATAAAGAAACTATAAAGACGAGCCGACATATAACTTAATTCTGAAAATGCTACTATGAGGGAGTCAAAACAGTATATGTGACAAAGGCAATCTGAAGCATTGCCAGGGAATCCGTCGAACTTGGAGAAAGTAAAGTCCGACGAATTCAAAATTTTAAGGAGGTTTTGATTCATGAATTTTGCGAAAAGAGCTTTTACAAGTATTATTCGCCGACCGGGAAAATCAGCAATATTATTAATTTTGGTGTTTATCCTTGGGAATATTATTGCCGGTGCGGTATCAATACAACAGGCAGTTACTCAGACGGAGGCGTCAATTCGTCAAGGAATTGGTGCAGTCTCAACAATAGAGCTTGATTATAATAAGCTTATGAATATGAGTCAGGAAGAACAGCAAAATATGAATTATTTGCCGCTTTCGACAATTGAAGAACTGGGTAAGTCGCCTTATGTAAAGTATTATGATTATAATGCTGTTGGATATTTGAACAGTGATTCATTAAAGCCGTATCAGGCAGAAAATAATGAGAGCGGAAATGTGGTTGTCAGTGGTAATCAAGGGTTTAGCACCAAGGGCGTTCAGTATCATGAAATGTTGCCGTTTAAAGAAGGAAACGGAAAACTGCTTGAAGGTCGCACGTTCACTGAATCAGAAGTGAAAAATGGCAGTAAGGTGGCATTGGTTACCAAGCAAATGGCTGAGGCTAATAATTTGCGCATCGGTGATAAAATTACCATGAAAAATAATGTGTATAATTATAACAACATGCCTCAAGATGGTAGCATGCCAGCACCAATTGCCAGTGAAGAAGTTGAGTTAGAAATAATTGGTATTTATGAGCCTAAACAAAAAGTTGAAAAAGATGATAAAACTGGAATGACTTCATTTATGAATGAAGAGTTAATCAATACTATATATGTACCAAATAAAGTGGTTCTTGAAAATGAAGCTTTTGCTAATGCTGAAATGGAAAAAATTGGTGAAAAACCAACAGAATCATTCTATCAGCCAGTGTATGTTTTAAATGATGCCAATGATTTGGATGCGTTCCGCAAAGAAGCAGAGGCGCTTATTCCCGATACATATAAAGTTAGTGATGGTAACGATCAAGTTGCCAGCATTGCCGGGCCATTATTAACAATTAAATGGATTGCCGGAATTGTTCTCTATGTGGCAGTTGGTGCTACTTTAGTTATTTTGAGTTTGTTAATTACTTTGTTCTTACGTGATCGGAAACATGAAATTGGTATTTATTTATCACTTGGTGAAAAGCGTGTAAAAGTTGCAATGCAAATTATTATTGAAACAGTATCAATTGCTTTAATTGCCATTACCCTTGCATTATTCAGTGGGAATTTACTTGCTCAAGGAATTTCGCAAACAATGTTAACCAATCAGCTTACTGCTGAACAACAACAAGACAATGCCGGAATGATTTTCGATATGCCGAATGGTTATGAGAGTGATATGACTAAAGAAGATGTTGCCGATGCCTATAAAGTAAGTCTGGATGGAAATGTAATTATTGCTTTCTATGTTGTCGGACTTGGAGCGGTGTTTATTTCAACATTAGTACCAATTCTCTATATTGTTAGGTTAAACCCTAAAAAAATTATGTTATAAGGAGTGAACAAAATGAGTATTATTCAAACAGAATCAATTAGCTATTATTATCAGGATGGGGATCGACGTCGCTTCATATTGCGCGACCTCGATTCTGCCTTCGAAAAAGGTTCATTTTATAGTATTCTTGGTCACTCCGGATCAGGAAAAACAACCTTTCTTTCATTAATCAGCGCATTGGATATGCCTAAAGAAGGAAAAGTGCTCTATGATGGAACTGATATTAAAACAATCGGTTATGAAAAATATCGTCGCAATAAAATTGGTATTATCTTTCAATCATATAATTTAATTCCATATATGACGGCAGTAGAAAACGTTATGGTTGCGATGAGTATTACCGATAATGAATTACCAAAGAATCAAAAAGAAGTTGCCTATAATCTTTTAGATTATATTGGTATCACCAAAGCAAAAGCTGATCGCCTGGTTACTAAATTATCTGGTGGTGAGCAGCAACGGGTGGCGATTGCCCGTTCGCTTTCAACAAATGTTGATGTTATTCTTGCTGATGAGCCGACCGGAAACTTGGATGAAGGTATGGAGCAGGAAATTATTGATATCTTTAAAGATTTAGCTCACGATCATAATAAATGTGTTATCGTAGTTACGCACTCGAATGAGATTGCGGCACAGTCAGATATCATTTATAAACTTCATGAAGGACAATTTATTGATAATGAGTAGTTTTCTAAACAGTTTTGATAATGACAACTATGATGAAACCCGAACTTCCAAAAAAACATCTGATAAGAAGAAAAGTGAGCAGAATGATGCTATTTTGGATGTAGCGGATTTAGACGACAAATCAAAAACAGATACGAAGCCAAAGTTGAGGAATAATGGTAAAAGAAGTCAACGTTCAGTTGAACAACCAGAGCATGATAAACGTGATGGTATTGAAGAGGTGGATACAGATTACCGTAAAAAGAAAATTATTAAATATAGCGCAGTTGGTGGATCGGTTGTAGCTGTACTACTTATAGGTGTACTTACTTTCTTTTTGCTCAATCAAGTGACAGTGAAGAGTTTTGTTAATACCCCGATTAATGATGCCAAGACTTGGGCTCTGCAAAATAATATTAACCTTGAGACCGAATATGTATATGACAAACAGTATGATGAAAATGTAATCACTGAACAAGATATTCCGGCGGACTCTAATGTCCAGAAAGGTTCAACAATTAAAGTGAAAATCAGCAAAGGTGCTGATCCGGAAGAATTAATTAAGATTCCTGATTTTTCAAAAATGAATACCAGTCAAATTGAAGCCTGGGTTGCCGAGAACAAAGCGAGCAATGTCAAAATCGTAAAACAATATGACGACAAGATTGCTAACGGCACATTTATGAGTATGGAATATAAGGACAAAAGTGTTACCGCAACAACATATAAACGAAAAGACATTTTAACAGTTACGGTTTCAAAAGGAAAAGAAGTCTTTGAGAAAAACATTGCCGTTCCTGACTTTGCCAATAAATCAAAAGCAGAAGTTGAAGCATGGGCTAAAACGAACTTAATCGAAATGACTTATGAAGAAGCTGGTTCAGACTCAATTATGGAAGGTATGGTTATTTCGCAAAGTGTAAAATCAGGTGATAAGATTGCCAAAAAAGACAAGATGACAGTTACTATATCCAAAGGGAAAGCATCTGTTGTTCCATGGTTTGGCGATGCCAGTAGCCAAACCGCGGCTGACTTAGGTGCCAAAAATGACCTGCAAGTATCGGTCCGTACTGAATACAGTGATAGTGTTGCTTATGGTGAATTAATCTGGCAATCAGTTTCAAGCGGGACATACTTATATGGAACCGATAAGAAAGTAGAAGTTGTTTATTCAGAAGGCCGTCCATACATGAGTTTAATTGGTCAAAAGGAAAATAGCATTGCACCATACTTCTTCGATTTCAAAAGCAAGGGTGCTAATATCACATATTCAATTAAATACGTAAACTCCGATCAGCCTAAAGGAACCGTAGTTTGGACTTCAAAAGATAGTCAGTATTTAGGTATGAATGATCATATCGAAGTACATGTCGCAAAATAATTTTTTTGATAAAATAAGAACCCGGCCGGCGGTTGGCGCCGGTCGGGTTCACGGAAAAGGCACCTCATCCCTACCTGATGAGGTGCCTTTTCTTTTCCTCAAAATTCAGCTATAATAAGGCAATAAGGAATGGTTGGATAGTATGTATTTTATTTATATTTTGGAGTGTGCTGATAAGACTTTGTATACTGGATTTACGAATGATTTGGCTAAGCGATTGGCGACGCATAATTCCGGCAAAGGGGCTAAGTATACCCGAGCAAGATTACCGGTGCAAATGGTGTATAGCGAGCGGTTTGTTGATAAGGTTGCAGCACAGCAACGGGAATATCAAGTGAAACAATTATCGCGGCGAGAAAAGCTAGATTTAATTGCTCAAGGAAATCCTGAGGAGCTCGCTATTGGTCAGGTGATTGCTGCTGGCAGCCGACACACGCTTGTTTTACAGGATGATGGCAGCGTAGTTGCTGTCGGTGATAATAAATCCGGGCAGTGTGATGTTGAGGACTGGCAGCACGTTGTTAGTCTGGCAGCCGGAAATGTGCATCGGGCAACGAATACCGGTAATGCTCATAGTGTTGGTTTGCGGTTTGATGGCACTGTCATTGCGTGTGGCTGGAATAAGCATGGGCAATGTGATGTAGGTGCTTGGCGCAATATTGTTGATGTGACTGCGGGTTGGCGGCGCACTGTTGGTTTGCAGGCAGACGGGCAAGTTGTTGCGGTTGGTCGCAATAACGATGGTGAGTGTGATGTTGCGAATTGGCAGAATATTGTAGCGATTGCAGCCGGAGATTGGCATACTTTGGGCGTTTGTGCGGATGGTCATGTGCTTGCAACCGGTAATAATCGCTATGGTCAGTGTGCTGTGGATGACTGGAAACATGTGCAGGCCGTCAGCGCTGGTTATTTGCATAGCGTTGGGTTGTTGGAAGATGGCAGCGTGATTGCCAGCGGGCGCAATGACGAAGGTCAGTGCGCCATTGGTGATTGGCAGGATATTGTGGCAGTTGCAGCCGGTTCTAAGCATACTTTGGGATTGAAGGCTGATGGTACAGTTGTTGCGACTGGCGACAACCAGTTTGGGCAATGTGATGTTGGCGCTTGGCAGGGTATTGTGACGATAGCCGCCGGCTGCGGACATTCCGTCGGAATAAAAGCTGATGGCGGTGTGGTTGCTGTTGGTGACAATGAATATGGTCAGATTAACGTTGCTGAATGGCAAGCGGCTAAGATTTCGAATGTATAGCTTATCATTCATTTAATACCTATTTTTATAAAAATTCCGCTATAATAGATATAAGGAGTGAAACACTATGAAAATAATTATGTATTCGGTGAGAAGTGAAGAACAACCATTTATTGATATATATGCGGCAGCGCATCCTGATTTGCAGATTGAAACTCATGCCGAGGTGTTGACTCAGGAAAATATTGAATGGGCAAAAGGCAGTGATGCAGTATGTATATTGCCACGAGGACCGGTAACCCGGGATATGTTTGCCCGATTGCATGCATTCGGTATTCATATTTTTGCAACCCGTTCAGTTGGCTATGAAACTTTTGATTTAGTCGCAGCGCGTGAATTTGGAATTACGATTACCAATGTGCCAAGCTATTCTCCAAGTGCAATCGCTGAATTTGCGGTGGCACTCACTTTAGATTTATTTAGAAATACACGGTCACTTTATCGCCGGGTTGAACAGCAAAATTTTGTTTGGCAGGGACTTATGGGCCGCGAGATTAATGGCCAAACTGTCGGTATTGTCGGCACCGGACATATTGGTGCGGTGGCCGCGAAAGCTTTTGCTGGCTTTGGCGCTCAAGTGATTGCTTATGATAAATATCCAAAGGCTGAACTGAGCGAAAGCGGATTGTTGACTTATGTTGATTCGCTGGATGAATTGTTTGCAGCTGCAGACATTATTTCTTTCCATTGTCCATTAACTCCGGAAAATACTGGATGCGTCAATGATGATTCAATTAAACTGATGAAAGATGGCGTTCATATCATCAATACTGCTCGCGGTAAGTTGATTGATTCAAAAGCGCTTTTAGCTGGGTTGCGTTCAGGTAAAGTTGCCGGCGCAGCGCTTGATGTATATGATAATGAAGCTCCTTATTATGGTCAGGATTGGAATGGCAAGGAAATTGAAGATGAGACGCTGAATGCATTTTTGGCTATGGACAATGTGCTGATTACGCCGCATGTTGCTTTCTATACTCATGTAGCAATTCAAAATATGGTTGATATTGCGCTTAATAGTGTGCTTGAGGTTGCTCAGACAGGTACCAGCAGAAATATTGTGCAAGGGTAGTTTTAGAGTGAAAGGTGGAAACACGGAATCCCGCGGGGATTCCGTGTTTCTTTCTTTTTCCCGATATGGTAAAATAGGAGAGATGAAAGCAGAGGGATCAAGAGCATGTTTGCATATATTTTGGGAATTGTAACTGACACTGAGTCAGATCATATTGTTGTTGAGAATCAGGGTGTTGGTTATCATGTTTTTTCACCATATCCGTATGATTATGAGATGAATAGTGAGTATAAGGTTTTTACTTACCAGCATGTGCGTGAGGATATTAATGCGCTGTACGGGTTTAAAACTAAGGATGAGAAAGCTTTATTCATTCGTTTGTTGAGTGTAAAAGGGATTGGTCCGAAGGTGGCAATTGCGATTTTGGCATCAACAACTTTGCCACAGTTGGTAGCTGCTATTGAGGCACAGGATATTAATTATTTGAAAAAGATTCCGGGAATCGGCAACAAGGCAGCCCAACAAATTATTCTTGATTTGAAAGGTAAATTGGCGCCAAGTGATGGTGTAGATAAAGCAAATCATGAGTTGTTGAATGCGTTGGAGGCATTAAGTGCGTTAGGTTATTCGACAAAAGAAGTGGATATGGTTGCTAAACAACTTGGTAATGAATCCTTGACGACGGAAGAGTATGTGAAGAAGGCATTTCAGTTACTTTTGAAATAATTGAAATTTATGATAAAAATGCAGTGTTGCTGCGAAAGAATAAGTGGAGAGTGGTGAGCGTATGGATCACGAACATGATCGGATTGTTGATCAGGATTTTTTAGAAGAAGATAGTTTTGAATTATCATTACGTCCAACGCGTTTGTCAGAATATATTGGACAAGATAAAGTAAAGGAAAATATGGCAGTATATATTGCTGCTGCCCGCGGGCGCAGTGAATCATTAGATCATATTTTGTTATATGGGCCGCCGGGACTTGGTAAGACGACCTTGGCTAATATTATTGCCAACGAGATGGAAGTTGGTATTAAGTATGCCAGCGGTCCGGCATTGGAACGTGGCGCTGATTTGGCCGCTATTTTATCATCGTTGAATCCTGGTGATGTCTTTTTTATTGATGAAATACATCGTTTGCCACGGACAATAGAAGAGATTCTATATTCAGCAATGGAAGATTATTGTTTGGATATTGTTGTTGGTAAAGAGGCGAGTGCTCGTAGCGTACGGATTGATTTGCCGCCGTTTACTTTGGTGGGAGCAACGACGCGGGCCGGCGATTTATCAGCGCCGTTGCGTGATCGTTTTGGCGTTGTATCGCGTTTGGAATACTACACTACTGAGCATTTGCAGATGATTGTTGAACGGACTGCAGAAATCTATGATACGCCGATTTTGACATCGGCTGCTTTTGAATTGGCTCGGCGGTCGCGAGGAACGCCGAGGGTTGCGAATCGTTTATTCCGAAGAGTTCGGGATTTTGCCCAAGTGCTTGGTGAGGGATTGATTACTGAGGCTGTGGCTGATGATGCGTTAGAGCGTTTGGAGATTGATGACTCAGGTCTTGATTATGTTGACCATAAGATTTTGCGAGGGATCGCCGAGCGGTTTAATGGCGGACCGGTTGGTTTGGAGTCTTTGGCGGCTTCAATTGGTGAGGAATCACAGACACTCGAAGATGTTTACGAACCGTATTTATTGCAAGAGGGCTTTTTAAAGCGGACGCAGCGAGGACGGATGCTGACTGAGAAAGCATATCGTCATTTGAATATTGAAATTGAAGACAAGAAGGAGTAGGTCATGAAGGTAACTGATTTTGATTTTGAATTACCGGAATCATTGATAGCACAAACGCCGCTTAAGGATCGTGATACGTCTAAGTTGATGGTTGTTGATCGTGAGTATAACAGTATTACCCATACTCATTTTCGACATATTCTTGATTTTTTAGAACCGGGTGATGTTTTAGTTTTAAATGATTCGCGGGTTCTGCCGGCGCGTTTATTTGGTGAAAAGACGGAGACCGGTGCAGCAATTGAAGTTTTGTTGCTTAAAGAGGAAGAGAATATGGTTTGGGAGGCATTGGTGAAGCCGGCAAAGCGAGTAAAAATCGGAACTGCTGTTGACTTTGGCGGCGGCTTGTTGCAGGCGACTTGTGTTGATGAGGGTGAAGATGGTATTCGCCACCTGCAGTTTAGTTGTGATGGTATTTTTCTTGAAGTGCTGGAGCAGCTTGGAACGATGCCTTTACCACCATATATTCATGAACGTCTTGAAGATCAAGAACGGTACCAGACTGTATATGCCCGTGAACAAGGGTCGGCAGCAGCGCCAACAGCGGGATTGCATTTTACTAAAGAATTATTAGCTGAACTTGAGCAACGCGGCATTGAGTTGGCGTATGTGACTTTGCACGTTGGACTGGGGACGTTTCGACCGATGAGTGCCGAACATACCGAGAATCATGTGATGCATTCCGAGTTCTATCAGTTGAATGAGGAGACTGCTGCACGGCTGCAACGGGCGAAAGATGAAGGCCGGCGAATTATTTCGGTAGGAACGACTTCGACGCGAACATTGGAGACTATTGTTCGTGACCATGGTCAGTTTGTTGCAAGCAGTGGCTGGACCGATATTTTTATTACACCGGGATTTGAGTTTAAGGCTATTGATGGTTTGTTGACGAACTTTCATTTGCCTAAGTCAACTTTAATTATGTTGGTGTCAGCTTTTGCGAGTCGCGAGTTGATTATGGAGGCGTATGCTCAGGCAGTTAGTCATGAGTATCGTTTCTTTAGTTTTGGCGATGCGATGTTGATTTTGTAGAGGTGAGGCGCATGGATGGAGTGTTAGCGGTCCACAAGCCGCGCGGGATGACAAGCCATGATGTGGTTTGGAAACTGCGCCGGATTTTGGGTACTAAAAAAATTGGTCACACCGGGACACTCGACCCCGATGTGGACGGTGTGCTGGTGGTTTGTATCGGCAGAGCGACTAAGTTGGTGCAATTTATGGAACATGCTCATAAGGTTTATCATGCCGAGGCTGTGCTTGGGGTTGCGACGACGACTGAGGATTTAAGCGGTGAAGTGGTTGAAATGTTGCCGGTTCCGGTTGGTTGTTTTGATGAGGCGATGGTGCAGCAGGTGTTGGCTGATTTTGTTGGTGTGAGTAAGCAAGTTCCACCTATGTATTCAGCTGTAAAGGTGAATGGTCGTAAGTTATATGAGTATGCTCGTAATGGCGTAGAGGTTGAGCGACCTGAACGGAGTATTGAGATATTTAGTTTAGTGTATAATGCCGATTCTTTGAAGTTTGCAGATGAACGTGGATACTTTGAGTTTGATATTGAGTCTGCCAAAGGATTATATGTGCGAACGCTTTGTGTTGATATTGGCGCTAAGCTGGGGTTTCCAGCAGCGATGGCAGATTTGCAACGGACCGCGAGTGGGCAGTTCACACTTGATGATTGTGTTACTTTGGAACAAATTGAAGCTGGCGATTATGTATTAACAGCAATGGCGGATATTGATTTGGGCTTGCCGGAGTTTATAGTTGATGAACTATTGGCAGAGCGTATAGGTGTCGGTTCGGTGTTTACGGTTGATGAATTGATTGATGCGCCGAATGAGCCATTTGCAGTGCTGAATGAACACCGACAGTTGCTGGCAGTATATCAGCCACATCCTGAGAAGCCGGGTAAGTTTAAGCCGGTTCGGGTATTTTCTTAAGAAGGTAGGAAGTTAAACATGGAGATTATTCATATTACCAAAGAAAATTTGGCAACAGCTATTTTTCAGCAACCGGTTGCTGCGGCATTTGGTTTTTTTGATGGCTTGCATCTAGGTCATAAGGCTTTAATTGATGCTACTAAAACGTATGCTGAGGAAAATGGTGTGAAAAGTGCAGTGATTACTTTTGACCCTTCACCAAGTTTAGTGTTGAAGAAGTTTAGTGACCGGCGTGAGATTACACCAATGAATGAGAAGCAACGCTTGTTGGAGCAATGGAATATTGATGTTTTGTTTATTATTGATTTTAATGAGCATGTTGCAGCAATTGACCATGAAGTATTTTTGGAACAGTTGATTGCCAGTATTGACTTGGTACATCTTGTTGTTGGATTTGATTTTCATTATGGTCATAAAGGGGCTGGTGATGTTCATTCATTGCAGGAATACAGCAAGACTCATAATCAATTTTCTTTGACAGTTATCGACGAGCAGAATTTTAATGGTGAAAAGATTAGTTCAAGTGCAATTCGTGATGCTATTACGGATGGACAAATGGAAGCAGTTGTTCCTTTGCTGGGACGCTCTTATTGTATTAGCGGTGTGGTAGTTCATGGATTTAAACGTGGTCGGACAATTGGCTTTCCAACCGCAAATATTCCTTTGGATAGTTATGTCATGCCCAAATTTGGTGTTTATGTCACACATTTTTATATTGATGACAAGATTTATCGAGGGATTACTAATGTTGGTTTAACACCAACGTTTGCTGAAGATATTCCGGCATTGACCGAGACCTTTATTTTTGATTTTAACGATGAAATTTATGATAAACTGGCAACGGTTGAATTCTTACACTATATTCGTCCGGAATTGAAGTTTGACTCAGTTGATGAGTTGATTGATAGAATGAATGATGATGCTGAATATGCACGTAAATATTTTGCTAAATAAGTATGTTTGAATGGCAAACTGTTCCCGGTGAGAGAATAGATTGCCATTTTATTTTTTGGTACGTTAGCGACGGCAATTATTATTTTATGTGATATTATTAAGGGGTAATGGAGGAATAGTTATGAAGAGGTTTGGGAAGGGATTGTTAGCGTTTGTTTCGTTGATGATGGTAGTTATGATTGCCGGTGGAATTGTAGTGCAAGCAGATGTTATGTTTACTTTGCCGTGGCGAATTAGCAATCCAGATTTTGAAGAAGTTGACTTTAGTGGAGCTGCTAATGCCGGAGCACCAGGAATTTATTATGTACATCAAAATAAAGTAACTGGTTGGAGTACAGCAAGTCCGACTGATTTGATTGAGGTTTGGCAAGATCCAAATGGTAAGGGGGTTCCGGCCTATTCAGGGCAGAATTTCATTGAGTTGAATGCAAAAGATAACTATCCGATTTATCAGGATATACAAACTATTCCCGGGACAACTTTGCAATGGGGCTTTGCCCATCGTGGCCGGGATGGGGTTGATGAAGCTGGGTTATTGATGGGGGCACCGGGAAATTTACAGTTGATTGCTACTGCTGATGATGGAAATGATGCCTGGGGTTATTATACCGGAACTTATGTGGTGCCACCGGGACAAACAGTAACAAGGTTGACTTTTTTGGCAATTTCAACTGCAAGCGGCTCGATAACTAATGGTAACTTTCTTGATGCGGTGACTTTAACTATAGATGTTCCAGGTTCGCAAATTGGTGATTATGTTTGGTATGATACTAATGGAGATGGTGTTCAACAGCGTGATGAACCACCGGCAGTGGGTATTACAGTTGATTTGTTGAATAGTAACGGTAATGTTGTTGCTTCCACCCAAACTAATGATCTGGGTGGCTACTTATTTGACGATGTGGCTTTTGGTACTTACAATATTCAGGTGCATTTGCCATTAAACGGCACCTATCAATACGGATTTACTAAACAGTTGGCTGGCGATGATTCGACGCATAATTCGCATGTTGATGCTGCGGGAATGATTTATGGTGTGCAGAGTACTTTAAATGGCTATTATGTAGATAATGACGCCGGAACAATTACCTATAGTAATGCTGTTATTGAAAAAATTGATGGTGACAACCAGACACCAGTTGCCGGGGCGGTCTTTGATATCACTGATAATTTTGGAGAAGTAATAACTCAAGTTACAACAGATGCCCAAGGGAAAGCAACTATTGGCAGTTTAGCAACTGGTACATATCATGCAACTGAAGTTGCCGTTGCTGATAAGTATCAGTTGCTGACTGAGCCAATTGATTTTACAATTGGTTTTGAGAGTAATGAATCAGTTATTGTTACTATAACGAATTATTTAAAACGTGGTTCGCTTGAAGTGGTTAAAGTTGATGATATTGATAATAATAAGCTTCTAGCTGGCGCTGAATTTCAAGTTAGTGATGTGAGTGGTGATGTTATAGCTACTGCGATTAGCAATAACAGTGGTCTTGCTAATTTCAATAACTTGTTGCCGGGCGACTATATTTTGGTGGAAACTAAGAGTCCGAACGGGTATCAGTTGAATTCAAAAGCACTCAATTTTACTATCCCTGAGAATCCGAATGGGGCAGTGGTCATTACTGTTGAAAATAGCAAGTTGGTACTGCCAGCGACTGGCGTGAATAACGATGTGTTTTTGAGTGTTGGAATTTTGATATCAGGTGGAAGTTTGTTGGCTTTGTTTCTGTTGCGAAGAAGATAAAAAAAGAATAGCTTAGCTATTCTTTTTTTTTATTTTTTATATACTTAAGCAAAGATTATCGGTTATAATTGTATTAAGGAGAGGGTAGTTATGATGACTAAACCAATGCTTAAGTCGATGGAAAATTTTCTAACTTTTTTCACTGGGGTGCATCAGCAACATTTAGGTGATAATTTGGGTTGTGTTGCTTTGTACGGATCAATTGCTAATAGTGCATATATTGATGGTGTTAGTGATATTGACTTTGTAGTTTTTACTAAGGTAGCGCTGAGTGATGCGGATATGAAACAGTTATATGCGGCGTTGCAAGAGCATCCGTTTTACCGGAAGTTGGATGGGATGTATTTGCTGGCAGCTGATGCCGGGAAGATGAATGAGGCGTTGGTGCGGTATTACTATCTTGATCGCGGTCAGTTGGAGTTTGGGTATTGGGATGTTAATGCGGTGACTTGGTGGAGTTTGGTGCACGGCGGTATTGTTTTGTTTGGAACTTTGCCGGATATTGAGATTAGTTGGGAACAAGTTATTAAGACGATGCAATATAATATTGATAAGTACTGGTTGCCTAAAGTAAATAAGCCGTGGAATTTTTATAGTGATGAGGATTTTGAGTTTGCGATGGCAACGGTTTGCCGGATTTATGTGACGATTCGCGAAGCGCGAATTGTGCCTAAAGTTGAGGCAATGCAAATTGTTGCAAAGCTGCATCCGCAGTATGCAGCGTTGATTAGCCAGGCTATTGCGTTGCGGGAGCAGACGATTAAGCCGCGTAATTATTACAGTCGGGTGATGCGGATGCGTGAGGCGATGGTAGTGCTTAAAAAGATTATTGGTGATTGTCAGAATTTATTGGCAGAGCAAGTCTGAAAGCCACTGCTTTTAGACTTGCCAACTTTTCTCCTCTAAGGTATAATGGAGAAGACCTTTTTGCTTAGTCAATCCGATTCTCCGAACGGTTCACTAGGATTAAGGCGACTTTATAGAGATAGGAGGCATGATGCATAATGGCTGTTACTAAAGAACGTAAACAACAAATTATTGAAGAATACGCAACAAAACCAGGAGATACTGGTTCACCGGAAGTGCAAATCGCGCTTTTAACTGAAAACATCAATAATTTAAATGATCACTTGAAAACACATATTCATGATCACCATTCACGTCGTGGATTATTACAAATGGTTGGGGACCGTCGTGGTTTATTGAACTATTTGAAGAAAAAAGACGTACGTCGTTATAGTGCGTTATTAGAACGTTTAGGACTTCGTCGTTAATTGATGAAAAAAGAAAAACCTGGTACTTTGGTACCAGGTTTTTTTATATAATGTGGATAAAAAAATGGTTGAAAGCGAACGCATTTCAAGATTTTTTATTGTTTGTAGTCGTCAACCCACTGGCGGACTTCGTAGTAGCTGTTGCTGATGTCTGGTGCCAGGCGATTGAAGGCGGTTAGAAATAAGCTGTCGAGGATAACTAGTTGGGCTAATCGCGAAGTGAGGGTAGCAATCCGTACATCGTTTTCCAGTTGGGGTGTTGCCAGATAAATATCTGAGCGTTTAAACAGCGGGGTACGATTCAGGCTGGAAAGACCAATGACAGTAATTTCCCGGTCACGGGCATAATCGGCAAGTTCAATGATTGCTCGGGTTTTTCCGGAAGTACTTACCAGCAAGATAACATCACCAGGATTCATGCGTGAAAGAATGGCAATTGCCATGTGGACATCATTGGACTGAAAAAGCGAGATGCCAAGGCGAGCCATTTTGTTGAAACCATCCAGTACAACCGGATATGAGCCACCAACCCCAAAAATCATCACCTTATTAGCATTAATCATCGCTTGAGCAGCAGCTTCAATTTGTTGGTCTTCTAAAGTATCACGAATTGAACTGATTGCTTTTTCGGAAGTGTTAATTGCGTGATCAATGATTGCTAAGGCTGAAAGTGGCTCTTCTCCAATGGCTAAGCTGCTTAGGCTAGCCGGTGAAAAGTTTTGGCTGGCAAGCTGGGTAGCTATTGCCAACTTAAAACTTTTGAAATTTTTATAGCCAAAATTTCGGCAGAAGCGTGAAATACTTGCTTCGCTTACACCACATGCTTGCGCAAGCTCGCGAATACTCATAGTAGCAATAACTGTCCGGTTTTCTAGAAGAAAGCCGGCAATTTTTATTTCAATGTCGCTTAATGTTTGAAGTCGTTCTTCAATCGTTGCAAAAATATCCAAATGCACTCATCTCCTTTAAGTGTTCACTACTTCTATTTTAATACATTTATGCTAGTTATGAAAGAAACTTTTATAATAAATGCAGATTATAATTAAATTAAATTTCTGAAATGGTTTGCCATATAGTAAGCCAAATCGTTTCAGAACTTGAAATAAGAAATTATATTTCACAAAAATAACGAAAAATATTGATATTTATTTTCTTGAATGATATATTTGGTTTGTAAAGAAGAAAACACTTTCAACAAGTGTGTAAGAGGAGGTGAAAGTATGCGCGGATATTCAATCTACTTTCCTGAAATTGATGACGAGTATATGCAAAAGATGAATGATGCAGGCTGGGAGATGATTTTTACATCACTGCATGTTAAAGAGTATCAGGCTGATATGCATGCACTGAAGAAGTTGTTTACCAGTCAAGCAGTGCAGGGCAAGAAAATTATTGTAGATGTATCGCCAGCAACTTTACGAGTGCTCGGTATTAATGATTATCACGAGCTAAAAGATTTTGGTATAACTCATCTGCGTTTAGACTATGGTTTTTCAATTGCTGATATGTTGCGGTTGCAAGAACATTTTGTACTTATTTTTAATGCCAGTGTCCTTGATGAAGTGATGCTTGAGGAATATCAAGCATCAGGGATTCAATTAACCAATAGTTCGGTGATGCATAATTTTTATCCCCATGAGTATACAGGTCTTGGATATGATTATGTGTTAGCAAAGAATGAGTTGTTTCATAAGTATGGTTTGCGGGTGCAGGGGTTTGTTGCCGGTGACATGCAATTGCGCGGTCCAATTTTTGCCGGTTTGCCGACGGTGGAGCGGTTGCGACAGTGTAGTCCGGCAAGTAGCTTTGTTGTTATGCAGGAGTTACTTGGTTTTGATGATATATTTATCGGTGATTTCCAGATTAGTGATGAGCAGCGGGAAGCTATTGACCGTTATTGCGCCACTGGAGCAATAACGCTGACATGTTCGGAATTTAGTGCCGACTACAAAATGTTTTTAGGAAAATTTCTCACCAATCGTCAAGATATTTCTGAGTATGTAATTAGAATTCGTGAGTCGAGAGCTGAAGGTGTTCCAGCGCGGAAGGATATTGAACCGTATAATATTGAGCCAAGACCGATGGGTAGTATCACAGTTGATAATAATGGTTATGGTCGATATTGCGGTGAGATGCAGATTGTAAGGTGTGATTTGCCGGAGGACATGCGGGTGAATGTCATTGGTCAGGTTTCAGATGCTGATTTGGCAGTACTGCCATGCATAAAAAGTGCTACCCCGATTTATCTTATTTATAAAGAGTTATAGAGGAGTGAAGTTGTATGCAAAAGTTAATTACATTTATTGAAGAAAAATTGGCACCGCCGTTAATCCGGGTGTCGCAAATTCGTTATTTGGATGCTGTTCAAAAAGCATTTATGTCATTTATGCCTTACTTGTTGATTAGTTCATTGTTCATTTTAATTGCTGCTCTGCCGATTCCTGGCTGGAGTGATATTGTGGCACCGATTGCCGGTAAACTTTGGGGCGCAGTTAATGCTACTATGGGGGTTATCTCAATTGGGATTGCCGCATCACTTGGGTATCATTTAGGTGATTATTACCGGGCAAAAGATTCACGCATTGATCGTTTATCGACAACGTTAGTTGCGGTTATTAGTTTCTTGGCGTTGTTTCCGTTGACGGTTACTGATGATGGTGGCGTGTTTATGAGCGCAACTTACTTTGGTAGTGCCGGTTTATTTGCAGCAATTATTGTAAGTATTCTTTCGGTAGAAATTTATCGTTTGATTGTTAAAGCGAATATTACTATTAAGATGCCAAAAGAAGTGCCGCCAATGGTTTCACAGGCATTTACTTCAGTTATTCCAGCAGCGATTGTAGTAACTCTTTGGTGGGTAGTCAGCCAAATTATTGGCTTTGATGTTCCTGGTTTCGTTATGCAGGTATTCTCGACATTAGTAAGCGCCGGGACAACAGCAGTTTCGCAATTTATTGCCTTTATGCTTGACCGGGTATTATGGTTTGTCGGGATTCATGGTTCAAATGTTGTTGGTAGTGTGCTTTCACCGGTATGGACGCAGATGATTTCTGATAATATGGCTGCTTTCCAAGCTGGCGATATTGTACCGTATTTATTTACTGAACAGTGGACTAATTATTTTATCCGGGTTTCAGTGGTGCCATTAGTATTGCTGATGATTTTCTCAAAAGTAAGACGCTATAAAACTTTAGGGGCACTTTCATTCGCGCCAGCGATATTCAATATTGCTGAGCCGGTTATGTTCGGCTTGCCAATTGTGTTAAATCCGATCATGTTTATCCCTTGGGTGTTCGGTTATGGATTTATTTGGACACTGACTTATGTTTTTACAGCAGTATTTAATCTAATTCCGCCGATTATTGCCTTGGTGCCTTGGACAGTTCCCGGACCAATAGCCGCATATCTGGGTACTGGCGGCAGTATTATTGCTGCATTGATTAGTTGTTTAAATTATGTATTGATGTTCTTTATTTGGTTGCCATTCTTTAAAGTGCTTGAGCGTCAGGAAATGAAAGTGGAAGCTGAAGCGCGGGCGCAAGAAGAACTTGAAGAAGCTGCGAAAGTGGGTGAGGTTCATGAAACTTCAAGCGTATAATGCTAAGTATCATGCTGACATTTTGGCGGTATGGAATCGCAGTATGGTGGCTGACCCACTCAGCGAAGAGCGGTTCTTGCATAATATTATTTTAGATCAAAACTTTAATCCTGATTTTTGTCAGCTAGCAATTATTGATGAACAGGTTGCCGGATTTATCTGGAGTGTTGTCAGGAGATATCCTTATGGCGAGCGTGGACTTGAATCTGAACGAGGCTGGATAGTAGCAGTTTGTGTCGCGCCTGAGTTCCAGAAGCGCGGTGTCGGCAAGACACTGGTGCGGTATGTTGAGCAACTTATGAAGCTGCAGCGTGTACAAAAAATTACTCTGGGTGCCTATAGCCCTAACTATTTGTTCCCGGGAGTTGATGTGAATACATATGCCGGTGCCATTCCGTTCTTTGAAAAACTAGGATATGAGCAAACTGGTGAGGCAGTTTCGATGGAGCGCAGTCTCTTTGATTATCGCCAGACTGATGAGTACTTGGTGTTGAAAGAAAAAGCTTTGTCAGCGGGGTTTAAGGTACAACCATTTGTTCGTGATTATGCCGAGGAACTGATTGACTTTTTACATCAATATTTTGGTGGCGGTTGGTCAACCAATGCTAAGAATGCAATGCTTAATGGTGTTGCTGAGGAAACTATTTTTATTGTTACCGACAGCAATAATAAGATTGTTGGTTACGCTCAAAGAGCAATTGATGGCAATCCGGATCGCTTTGGACCATTTGGTGTCAGAGAAGATCTGCGTGGATATAAGCTAGGCATGATTCTCTTCAACGAAATACTCTTTGACATGCAAAAACGTGGCATCTATCATACATATTTCTTGTGGACCCATGGTGCAGCACAAAAATTCTATGAGCGCAATGGTATGCAGGTTTACCGTGAATATGTTTTGATGAATAAGAAATTATAGTTAAAGAAGCTAGGGTTAATAGCTCCGGCCTAACCGGAGCTATTAACCAAAAAGTTGAGCATAAATATGAAAGGATGATAACGATGAACCAGAAACGAGTAGTAAGTATTGGTGCTCACGCATTGGATGCGGAATTGATGGGTGGTCCATATTTGATTAAAGCAGCTGCCAGTGGTGCAAAATGCAGCTTTGTGCACATGACCCGTGGTGAGCGCGGCAATAAAGAGAAGAGTCCGGAAGTGTATGGTAAACAGCTTGAAACTGAAATGGCAGCTGTTGCTGCGGTTATGGGTGCCGATGCCTTTTGGATCGGCTACCCGGCTGGCAACTTACCGTCGCCGGAACAAATTGTTCTTGACTGGATGGAATATTTGCGGCAGGAACAGGTGACTACCGTGATTACCCACTGGCGCGGCAGTTTACATCCGCGCCACATTCTTTGTCACGATACCGTTACTGAGGCAGTGGTGCGTTTACGCCGTGAAGGTATGGCAATTGATTTATATTACGGGGAAAACTGCGAAGACCTAAATGGTTTTATTCCTCAGCTATATATCCAATTTGATGATGCAGTTTTAGAGACCTGGTTAGCCGGGCTGCGGGAATATGAGCTATTCCGCGGTGGTGTGCTGACGGTGCCATATTATGATTACTATACAACAATGGCGAAGATGCGTAGCATCGAACTCGGCATTCTGCCATACGCCAAGGCATTTATGGTGTCGCCGCATGAAGTAGAAGTGTTGTAGTATTTTCTCCTCCTAGAAAATATTTTTGAAAACAGTCTTGGCATGTCCGGGACTGTTTTCGTTATGGGAGCCTTCCCAAAAAGGTGTTATAATAAGGCGATGGAGGGATTGGTATGAAAAGGATACTTGAAACTGAGCGGTTATATTTGCGTGAGATGACCGCAGATGATTTTGCTGATTTGGCGTTGATTTTGCAGGATACTGAGGTGATGTATGCTTATGAGCATGCTTTTAGTGATGCTGAGGTGCAGGCGTGGTTGGATAAGCAGATGGCTAATTATCATAAGTTAGGCTTTGGTTTGTGGGCGGTGGTGCTCAAGGAAAACGATGTGATGATTGGTCAGTGCGGATTGACGATGCAGCCGGTTTTGGATCGTGAAGTGCTGGAAATTGGCTATTTGTTGCAACGTGCATACTGGCATCAGGGGTACGCGAGCGAGGCGGCGAAAGCCTGTAAGGCGTATGCTTTTTCGGTGCTGGGAGCGGATGAGGTGTATTCAATTATTCGTGATACTAACCGGGCGTCGCAGCGGGTAGCTGAGGCCAACGGTATGCAGATTGTCGACACATTTATCAAGCATTACTATAATATTGATATGCCACATTATTTATATATGGTGAAAAATTGATAAAAAGCACCGGATTTCCGGTGCTTTTTATTTGCCTTGGCAACGGTAATTTAAGCTTACTATTTATAGGGCTTTATGGTATACTAATATGGAGATTATGTACAAGGAGCGTATATTATATGTCAGAAAAACAGACTTTTCAGACGGAGCTTGGCGGGCGCAAGTTATCATTTGAAATAGGACAAATTGCAAAGCAAGCTGATGGTGCCGTTGTCGTTCGCTATGAAGATACGGTTATTTTGTGTACCGCAGTTGCATCAAAAGAAGCAAAGCCACTTGACTTTTTCCCTTTAACAGTTAATTACGAAGAGCGATTATATGCTGCCGGGAAAATACCAGGTGGTTTTTTAAAGCGTGAGGGACGCCCAAGTGATACTGCGGTATTGACCAGTCGTTTAATCGACCGGCCAATACGTCCGTTATTCGCCGAAGGGTTCCGTAATGAGGTTCAGGTTGTCAGCACAGTTATGAGTGTGAATCCTGATTGTTCACCGGAAATTGCCGCTTTGATTGGGTCATCATTGGCGCTTTCTATTTCCGACATTCCTTTTGAGGGGCCGATTGCCGGGGTAAAAGTTGGTCGTGTTGATGGTCAATTTATAGTAAACCCGACAGTTGCGCAAAGCGAAGTCAGCGACATCGATTTAGTTGTTGCCGGAACTAAGTTTGCGATTAACATGGTTGAGGCTGGTGCGGATCACGTGAGTGAGGCCGATATGCTGGAAGCTATTTTATTTGGTCATGAAGAGATTAAAAAATTGATTGCTTTACAAGAAGAGATTGTTGCAGCAATTGGTAAGCCGAAACGTGAAATCGCATTGTATGAAATTGATGCTGATTTAGAAGCTGCGGTAGAAGCAGTTGCTAAAGCGCGTTTGGTTGAAGCAGTGAAAATTGCTGAGAAACACGCCCGTGATGAAGTAATTGATGCGATTAAAAAAGAAGTTATTGAAACGTACACAGCTAACGAAGCTGATGACGCAACGATAAAACAAATAAAAGAAATTTTAAGTGCGATTGTTAAAAACGAAGTACGTCGTTTAATTACTGACGAAAAAATCCGTCCTGACGGTCGTCAAATTGACGAAATTCGTCCATTGAGTGCAGAGATTGATTTCTTGCCACGAACTCATGGTTCAGGATTGTTCACTCGCGGACAAACCCAAGCGTTAAGTATTGCTACTTTAGGGGCGCTTGCGGAAAATCAAATTATTGATAGTTTAGATGTTGAAGAATCAAAACGCTTTATGCATCATTATAACTTCCCACCATTCTCAGTTGGTGAAACTGGACGAATGGGTGCACCAAGCCGCCGTTCAATCGGTCATGGTGCTTTAGGTGAACGTGCATTGAAATATGTTATTCCCGGTGAAGATGTATTCCCATACACAATCAGGGTTGTATCAGAAGTTGTTGAATCAAATGGTTCTACTTCTCAAGCAAGTATTTGTGCGGCAACCTTAGCGTTGATGGCTGCCGGTGTCCCAATTAAAACACCAGTTGCCGGGATTGCTATGGGTCTGGTAAAAAGTGGCGAAAACTATACCGTCTTAACTGATATTCAAGGCCTTGAGGATCATTTGGGAGATATGGACTTTAAAGTTGCCGGCAGTGATAAAGGTATTACTGCTTTACAAATGGATATTAAAATCGACGGTATCGACCGTGCGATTTTAAAAGAAGCTTTAGAGCAAGCCTTAACAGCACGTTTACAAATTTTAAATGTAATTACTGATGTAATTGCTGAACCACGTAAACAATTGTCAGAATATGCACCAAAAGTGCAGACAATGCAAATTAAAGTTGATAAAATTCGCGACGTTATTGGCCCGGGTGGTAAACAAATCAATGCTATCATTGATGAAACCGGTGTTAAAATTGATATTGAGCAAGATGGCCGCGTGTTAATCTTCTCAAGTGATCAACCAATGATTGACCGAGCAATGGAAATGATTGGCGAAATCGTGCGCGAAGTTGAAGTTGGCGCAACCTATCATGCTAAAGTTGTTCGTATTGAAAAATTTGGTGCCTTTGTAGAATTATTCCCAGGCACTGATGCATTAGTTCACATCTCACAATTTGCTCATGAACGAGTAGAAAAAGTTGAAGATGTCGTAAAACTTGGCGATGTTATTGATGTTAAGGTCACTGAAATCGATGATCGCGGTCGTGTCAATGCTTCACGCAAAGCATTGTTGCCAAAACCGGAACCGGTTGAAGCAAGCGACGAAGATAAAAAGAGCGAATAAGAGCCATAAGGCGTTTATTCATAGATGAAATGCTTCCGGCGCCGAGCGGTGCTGCACCGCTTGACGCCGGATTTGTGTTTTACAGACATATTTTGGAAGGAGAGTTCAAATGAGTAACTATTTAACAAAGATTAAAGAGGCCGTTGCTTATATTGAAAGTAAAACCGACTATAAACCGGAAATTGGTTTAATTCTAGGATCAGGGCTTGGAAGTTTAGCTGATCAAGTAGAAGATGCGGTGGTACTACCTTACGGAGAAATTCCAAACTTTCCACAATCAAATGTTGTTGGGCATGCCGGCAATCTCGTCATTGGTAAACTTGAAGGAAAAGTAGTTATTGCCTTACAAGGGCGGATGCACTTTTACGAGGGTGAGTCAATGCAGACAATTACTATCCCAACTCGGATTATGCAGTTGATGGGTGTGAAAAAGCTGATTGTTACCAACGCTTGCGGCGGTATCAACATTGATACTTTAACACCCGGTGATTTGATGCTTATCAGCGATCATATTAACTTAATGGGTACGTCACCGCTTATTGGTGAAAACATCGAGGAATTGGGCACACGTTTCCCGGATATGAGTGAGCCGTACAGCAAAGAACTACGAGCAATTGCACGCGAGGCTGGCAGCAGTTTAGGATTAACTTTGAAGGAAGGCGTTTATGCCGGCTGGATGGGTCCTGCTTACGAAACTCCGGCAGAAATTCGCTACATTCGCACTATTGGTGCTGATGCAGTGGGGATGTCGACGGTTCCGGAAGTAATTGTAGCCAATCATGCTCAGATGCAAGTGCTTGGTATTTCATGTATTACCAATATGGCTTGCGGTATTTTGGACCAAAAACTTGGCCATCATGAAGTCATGGAAGTTGCTAACCGGGTGCACAAAGATTTTGTTGCGCTGGTACGCAATGTTATTAATAAAATGTAAAAAAAGCGCGGTTGCTGACCGCGCTTTTTTCTGTTTATCCCAAGAAATTACACAACATGTTAATAATAATTTTGTTACAATAATGGTAGCGGGGGGAGAATTTTTAAGGCGGGATAAAATGGATACTGAACAAATTTTCCAACTGATTACAGAGTTTAACAATGATGAACTCGAAGGTGTGCTTGATGGCACGTTAGACTATACGGTGAGAGATAGTCATGGTGATACTTTTTTACATTGTGCAGCGCGGGTTGATAATGTCAATGCTTTGCAGTTGTTGTTAACAAAAGGAAAGTCGATGATTGACGAAGTTGACAGTGGCGGGGCTTCAGTTTTGATGACTGCTTGTGCCTGGGGTTCGCTCGGGGTTGTTGATTTGCTATTAACTAAGTATGCGTTTGCCTTTGATATGAATGAGGGTATGCAGGCGGATAAAACAATGCCATATACTTATTTAGGACGCGCGCGCAGAGATGGTGCTGATGATGAGTGGTATGGTTTCAAACTAGAGTTATTATTCCAGATGATTGCCTTAGGTGCCCATTCTGATTCATTTATGATGGAGCGGGAAATCATTGAGTGGCAACAAGCTGATGGTAAGTATTATGATAAGATTGTTGTCGCTAAGCAAGCCTATAATGAGGCGGCAGTGGATTTTGTGGCACGGATTCAGCCGGTTGACGCGCTGAATCGTTTTGCCTTGCGTAATGCGTATTTTCTTTTGGCTAAGGCGGAGTATGCGCGTGGTGATATGACAGCGGCAATGGAGCATTTGAATGTACTTTTTAGTATTGCTGATTTAGCTGATGATAAACCATTGTTTACCGCTGAACAGGAAGAGTTGCGGGTGCAAGTGTATAAGCTTGCAGCGCAACAAAATGAGGAATGGCTGCCTTATTATAAGGAAGTGCTGCAAACAATTGTTGATAATAATATTCCGATGGCTGATAGTACTATTTATCAGGATATTGCTGATATCAATGTTGTGGCTAGCGGGCAATATACTTTACCGCAGAATAAAGCTGCGGTGCGTGTTGCCGGTGAAAGTTTACTGGATGCTTTCTTGCGGCATAGAAAAGTCATTGAAAATGAGCTGGAGTATACTGTAAGTGAGCCAGCAACTGCTGAGGAGTTGGCGGCGGCGGCGAGTGAGATTGGCTTTGAACTGCCAAAGGATTTGGTTGATTTCTATACTAAGGTAGGTAATGGTTTTTCTGATGGTCGTTTGATATGGTGCCAAGGATTGGATATTTCCCGTGCAACAGGCATCGTTGGTTTTTTTGAAAGTGTGCAAGAGTGGTTTGGCGGCGATGATTTTGATTTTGTTGAAGAGTCGGAGATTAGTGCTGAAGATGTTGAGTTTGTAAATAGTAATTATAAAGTGTTTGCGACTTATTATGAAAATGAAGATTCGCATTATAAATTTTTCTTTGGCAAGAATGGTCGGTTTGGTATAAGTCAATTTTGTCAGGATGGTTTAGAGTTTAATGAACAGCTTTTAGAGCGGGATATGCCATTGCTGCAATATGATGATTTAGATGAAATGATGTCAAAGTTTTTGCAAATTCAAGTTAATCGGTATCGTTGCAGACAAAATATGGTGAATGATGCTTATTGGCGTTTGGCAGATGATTTGGCAAAAGTTGGTTAGAGAATTTTTTTAGAAAAGATGGCGCGTTCAGCGCCGTCTTTTCCTTGGCCGCAGGTTTCGCAAAAGGTGTCTTTTCATTGCGCTTGATTGGTGCTTTTAGTATAATAAGACTAATGATTAGTTGCGCAAGGGGAATGTGTGACTGAATTTTATTTTAAAGGAGATTTGCTATGAGAAGAGTTGTCATTACCGGATTGGGAGTTGTTTCTGCAATCGGAAATTCGGTTGAGGAATTTTGGAATAATATTGAGGCGGGGAAACATGGAATCACTGAGATTACTCGTTTTGATACTAGTGAGTTTCCGGTAAAGGTTGCTGCTGAGGTGAAAAACTTCAATCCTGAGCATTCGCTTTCACATCAAGAATTGAAACGTACTGATCGTTATACGCAGTATGCTATTGAGGCGGCGTATCAGGCGATGCAGGACACTGGCACTGATTTTAGTGATTTGGATCCGTTTCGAGTTGGCGTTGTTGTCGGCAGCGGGATTGGTGGTATTGAAACTTTTCAAGATGGCTATGATACTATGGTGAATAAAGGCATTCGCCGGGTTTCGCCATTGTTTATTCCAATGTTGATTGCCAATATGGCAAGCGGTATGATTGCAATGAAATATGGTTTTAAAGGAATGAACTTTGCACCGGTTTCAGCATGTGCCAGTTCGGCGCATGCGTTAGGTGAAGCGTTCCGGGCGATCAAACATGGTTATATTGATGTGGCGCTTGCCGGCGGTTCAGAAGCGGTGGAAACGCCAATTGCTTTAACCGGTTTTAATAATATGATGGCAACTACTAAGGTTGATAATCCGGACCGGGCTTCGATTCCTTTTGATGCTGAACGCAGTGGTTTTGTGCTTGGTGAAGGTAGTGCTGTATTGGTGCTTGAAGAGCTTGAACATGCATTGGCACGCGGGGCAAAGATTTATGCTGAGCTTGCCGGATATGGTGCGACGGCGGATGCTTATCATATTACCAGTCCTGATCCAAGCGGTGAGGCGGCAAGTATGGCGATGCAGCTGGCTTATAAAGAAGCCGGAGCAGAGGCGAAGGACGTTGATTATATCAATGCTCATGGAACTTCTACACCGATTAATGATAAGTATGAAACCGGAGCAATTAAAGATGCTTTAGGTGAGTATGGTAAAACGGTTGCCGTGAGTTCGACTAAGTCTATGACTGGTCATTTGCTTGGTGGTGCCGGAGCAACTGAGGCAGTTATTTGTGCCAAGGCGATTGAGCAAGGTGTTTTACCACCGAATGTTGGTTTGCAAAACCCCGATCCGGAATGCGATCTGAATATTGTGAAAACGGCGGAAAAGGCAGATATAAATGTGGCACTTTCGAACTCATATGGATTTGGCGGACAGAATGCCAGTCTGTGTTTTAAGGCTTATAAAAATAATTAAAAGACTGAATTTTTCAGTCTTTTTTTGATGTTTCACAACTGGGTAATATTTGTTGTTTTTGTGATATTGTGGCGGTTTTTCACGATTGAACACAAGCACTTTTTCACATATTGTGATTTTTTTCCAAAATAGCGTTTTCATGAGGGTTTTTATTTGCATTGACTTTTTAAACGCGGTATAATGCACTCGTGAAGATAATCACTAAATAGTTCAGGAGGTATTTTAATGAGTACAAAAAAAGAGGTTCAAGTAGATCCGAAACAGCATGTTGATGAACTCGTACAGAAGGGTTTAAAAGCACTTGATGCGTTCTTGGAATTAAATCAAGAACAGGTTGATTATATTGTGAAGAAAGCATCGGTTGCTGCTCTTGATAAACATGGGGACTTAGCTAAACTTGCCGTTGATGAAACCGGCCGTGGAGTTTTTGAAGATAAGGCAGTAAAAAACTTGTTTGCATGTGAACATGTAACCCACAGTATGCGCCATTTAAAAACAGTTGGAATTATCAATGAAGATAAATTACACGGGATTGTGGAAATTGCTGAACCGGTAGGTGTTGTTTGCGGAATTACGCCAACAACAAACCCGACTTCAACAGCAATCTTCAAAGCGTTGATTTCTTTGAAAACACGTAACCCGATTGTTTTTGCTTTCCATCCATCTGCACAAGAGTGTTCAAAAGAAGCAGCACGCATCGTACGCGACGCAGCGATTGCTGCCGGTGCGCCAAAAGATTGTGTGCAATGGGTTGAGTATCCATCAATGGAAGCGACTAGCGAATTGATGAACCATCCGGGAATTGCTACAATTCTTGCAACCGGTGGGAATGCAATGGTTAAAGCAGCCTATTCATGTGGTAAACCAGCGCTTGGTGTTGGAGCCGGAAACGTGCCTGCTTATATTGAAAAAACTGCTAAAATTAAACGTGCAGTCAATGATGTTGTTTTATCAAAATCATTTGATAACGGTATGATTTGTGCATCAGAGCAAGCAGTAATCATCGATAAAGAAATTTATGATGAAACCGTAGCAGAGTTTAAAAAATACAAAGTGTATTTTGCCAATGCTGCTGAAAAGAAAAAATTAGAAGAATTTATCTTTGGTGTTGCCGCTAATGATAAAAATTGTGCCGGTGCGAAGCTGAATGCTGCTGTTGTTGGGAAACCAGCAGCATGGATTGCTGAGCAAGCTGGTTTTAAAGTTCCTGAAGATACAGTAATTATCATGGCTGAATGTAAAGAAGTAGGTCCTAATGAACCGTTAACTCGCGAAAAATTATCACCGATATTAGCGATGTTAAAAGCAAAAAATACTGAAGATGGTATTTCACTTGCAGAACAAATGGTTGAATTCCATGGATTAGGTCACTCGGCAGTTATCCATTCTGCAAACGAAGATATCGTTAAAGAATACGGACTTCGCGTTAAAGCAATCCGTTTAATCTGGAATGCACCTTCAAGTCAAGGCGGTATCGGAGATATTTATAATGCTTTCTTACCTTCATTGACACTTGGTTGCGGGTCTTATGGCTCAAACTCAGTTTCAAATAACGTGAGTGCAGTTAACTTATTAAATATTAAGAGAATAGGGAGACGAAACAATAATATGCAATGGTTTAAAGTTCCGCCAAAAATTTATTTCGAACCAAATTCAATTCAATATTTAGCTGAAATGAAAGATTTACGTAAAGTAATGATCGTTACTGACCGCAGTATGTGGACATTAGGATACGTTAAAAAGATTACTGATGTACTAAACTCTCGTCGTGATCATGTTGATATTGAGTTATTTACTGAAGTAGAACCAGATCCAAGTGTAGAAACAGTTTATAAAGGGTTAGACATTATGCGTAACTTTGAACCAGATGCGATTATTGCCCTTGGCGGTGGCTCACCAATGGATGCTGCCAAAGTTATGTGGTTATTATATGAGAACCCTGATGTAGACTTTAATGACCTTAAGCAAAAATTTATGGATATTAGAAAGCGAGCTTTCAAATATCCAGAGCTTGGTAAAAAAGCCCAAATGATCAGTATCCCGACTACTTCGGGAACTGGTGCGGAAGTAACACCGTTTGCGGTTATTACTGATACTAAAGCAAATAAAAAATACCCATTAGCTGACTATGCCTTAACCCCAACAGTAGCAATTGTTGACCCGGTATTAGCAATGACTATGCCACCGCACGTTGCCGCTGATACAGGTATGGACGTATTAACTCATGCAACTGAAGCATTTGTTTCGGTATTGGCAAATGATTATACTGATGGTTTGGCATTACAAGCGATTAAATTAGTATTTAAATACTTGAAGCGTTCAGTAGATAATGGTGCTGAAGATCCAGAAGCACGTGAAAAAATCCATAATGCAGCAACTATTGCCGGTATGGCATTCGGGAACTCGTTCTTGGGTATTTCTCACTCAATGGCTCATAAAATCGGTGGTATGTTCCATACACCGCATGGTCGTACAAATGCTATCCTTTTACCATACGTTATTGAGTACAACGGAACTCGTCCGAACAAATTAGCGATTTGGCCAAAATACGAATACTACAATGCCGATGAGCGCTACCAAGAAATTGCTCATGCATTAGGTTTAAAAGCCTCAACTCCGGAAGAAGGCGTTGCCTCATTCCGTCGTGCAGTTATTGATTTAGCAAAATCAGTTGGTATCGAAATGAGTCTGAAAGCTCAAGGCGTTAACGAAAAAGAATTCATGGCAGCATTACCGACATTGGCAATGAATGCTTATGAAGATCAATGTTCACCAGCCAACCCACGTCTGCCAATGGTTGCAGATATGGAAGAGATTATGCGTAAGGCGTTTTCTGGTGAAGGCTTAGACAAATAAAAAAATTTTAAAAGAGCCGCAGTTGCTGCGGCTCTTTTATTTCTTTCTCCCAAAGAAAGTGTTAGAATGATAATAGTGAGGTGGAAGCATGATAGTCTAACTTTTTTCGAAAAAAATAAAGGAGAGCTTTATATGAAAGAAATAATGCAATTGATTCCTGAGGATTTTAGCGGGGTTATTCATGTTGCCAATAACAATGCTGTTATTTTTAATCAGGCTTATGGATATGCTGATATTGCTAATCAGAGAAAAAATAATCTTGAGACTCGTTTTGGCAGTGCCTCGGCCGGCAAGGTTTTTGTAGCAACAGCTATTTTGATGTTAATTACTGATGGGCGATTAAACTTTACTGATACGATTGGTGAGCGCTTGCCGATTGACTGGCAGCAAATTAATCCTAAGATAACTGTTGAGCAACTTTTAACTCACACATCCGGTATTCCTGATTATTTTGACGAAGATGAGTTAGATGATTATGCGGAACTATTTATTGATTTTCCCAATTATCGCCTAAGAAAAAATGCTGACCTTGTACCATTGTTTATCGAAAAGCCTATGAAGAGTGAAAGTGGGACAATATTCAACTACTCAAATAGCGGTTATGTTGTATTGGCGGCAATCATTGAGCAAGTAACCGGCATGGCGTTTGATCAATATTTACAACAAACTATTTTTGAACCGTACGACATGACGCAAACAGGTTATTATCAATTAGATAGATTACCGGCAAATTGTGCCCAAGGATATATTTGGGATGAGCAGCATGATGAATATTATACTAATATTTACAGTATTGATGCCAAAGGCAGTGGTGCCGGCGGCGCATTCACGACCGGCGGCGATGCGCATAAATTTTGGCAAGGATTGCTGAATGATCAACGGATTGATGATGCAATCCGGAGCAAACTGCTTCAGCCGTTAGTTGATGAATGTTACAGTTACGGACTTTGGTTTTTAGAACCAACCCGACCATATTTTATCGGTTTTGATCCCGGTACTCGATTTATTAGCTCGTATAATCTGATGACTAAGCACAATATAACCATTATTAGTAATAAAGAATTTCCAATTGGCACGTTACATAAAGCAATTAAAGCGTACTTGGATAAGTAAAATATGGAAGGTGATAACGGATGAGTTTGAATGCCAATCAACTATTAGAAACCAGTCGTGAGCTGCAAATCAATTTAGAAATTTCCGGACTAAGCCTGGCAGAACTTGAGGCAGTTTTAGGAATTAAGCAGACTGAATTGGAAGCAATTATCGAAATGACTGATATTGTCAGTCCTACTAATGTTTGGCGGGTGCGCGATTACCTTGAAAAAGTAATTTTGGAACAAGGCAAGCAGCCCCACCCATATTCCGCGCTAAAACAGAATATTTATTTTCCTTATGATTGATAGGAAGGGTGAAAAACAGGAGCTCCAAGACGGAGAGCTCCTGTTTTTTTAAATTTTCCCTAATATACAGTTGACATATACAGTTTGACGATATATAATACAACTATACAGTTTAACTATATAAAGGAGTGTTGGCTGGTGAATATTAATAAAATTTTGCCGTTAACGGAAACGACGTTTTATATTATGTTGTCATTGTTAGAACCGTTGCACGGATATGCGATTATGCAGCGAGTTGAGGAATTGAGTGATGGCCGGGTACGGATTGCGGCCGGAACCTTGTATGGTGCTACCGAGAATTTGCTGAAGCAGAAGTTAATTGTTGAGGTACCGGGTGAAGATAAGCGGCGCCGGGTGTATGTTCTAACTGCGGCCGGTAAAGATGTAGTGCGCTTGGAAACTGAACGTATTAAGCATTTGCTGAGTGTTGCTGATAGTTTGTTATAGGAGGTCAAGTGATGAAGAAATTCAGAATATTTGTTGATATGAAAAAAGAAGAACAGTATTTGAATCAGATGGCAGCGCAGGGCTGGGGGATGGTTAAATACAATATGTTTAGTGTATATACCTTTGAAAAGATTACCCCAGAAACAAGAAACTATCGTATTGATTATCATGAGTTTAATAAGCGTGCTGACTATTATGCTTATCTGACTTTGTTTGAAGATAGTGGCTGGAAGCATGCAGGCGGAAGTCGGTACAGTGGTATGCAGTTCTTCCTGCCGGCAAATGAACAAAATCAAGAGCTGGATATTTTTTCAGATGCTGAATCAAGCAAGGAAAGATATAAACGCTTGTATGAGCAAGCATCGCTCTGGGGCTTGCTAATGATTATTTATTTTGTACTCTTTCAGACAGGCGTATTGGGAAGTATAAATTCATGGTACTTGACTCCAGATTTATGGAGTAGTTATAGTGGTATGCAACTAGTAGGTATAGTTATTATACAAACATTTTTTGCAGCGTTACGAGTGCTACCATTTGTAGTTTTCTTCGGCTGTGCAATTTATAACCTTGTAGTTGCTCATAAGGTAAAGAAATTAATGAATGAATAGTAAAAAAACATCGACTTTCGTCGATGCTTTTTTTATTTTTTATCAAGAATATAAAGTGGATGTTGTAAGCCGGTTGGCGGATAGAGTTCGCTGCCAATCGCGGTGAAACCGAGTTTGTTCAGCAGCTTCGCCGATGAGGCGTTATCGGGGTGGTGGCCGGCATAAAGCGCAATAGCATTGAGATTGGTGAAGGCGTAGTCAATAACGGCAAGTGCCGCTTCTTGGGCGAGGCCTTGGCCCCAAAATTGTGGCAGCAGGTGGAACCCGAGTTCGTAGCAATCGGGTTTGTTGCCATAAGGGCGCAGGCCACAGCAGCCAACGAAGTTGTTATTAGTGCGGCTGAAGAGGGGCCAGTATTGTACTTGGAATTGCTGTTGGTTGCTGATTTCGGCTTGTAAGCGTTGTTGTATTGCCGCTGTGTTCATGCCGCCATTACTGATGTAGTGGGTTACTTGGGGATCAGCCCACAGTTTAAGGGCTGATTCCCAGTCGCTTTTTTGCCAAAATGAAAAGTTGAGGCGTGGGCTGGTTAGGAAATAGGTGCGCATATGTGACCTCCTATATGAATTGTGAGATAAGCAGGAAGATGTTGAGCATGGTGACGATGCCGCCAATGGTCCAGAGGGCAATGGTCATTTGGAGTGAGTTTTTATGTTTGCCCATGACTTTAGCGGATGAGGTGAGGTAAATTTGAAGGAAGATGGTAATTGGTAATTGAATGCTAAGCAGCATTTGCGAGATAATCAGTCCTTTGAAGGGGTCGCCGATAAAGAAGATCACGAAGAGGCCGCCGAGCAGGGTAATCAGGATGCCATGGCGTGAAGTTTTGTCTTTAGCATCATATGATTTGCCAAAGATGCCGGCATAGATGCTGCCACCAGCCATACCGGCAGTGATGCTTGAAGCAATGCCGGCGAAGAGCAGGGCGACAGCAAAGACGATAGCGGCGCCGTTGCCAAGCAAAGGAACAAGCAGTTGTTCGGCTTGAGCCAGTTCAGTCACTTCGATTCCTTTATTAAAGAAGGTGACTGAGACTAATATCATGGCGCTGTTAATCATCCAACCGATAATCATGGAAACTAGTGTGTCGGCAAACTCATATTGCAGTCGTTTTTCAATTGTTGCTTCGCTTTCTAAGTTGATTTTTTGATTTTGAATGGTTTCCGAGTGCAGGAATAAATTATGGGGCATAACCACTGCTCCCAGTACACTCATTATAATGACCATGGAACCTGGTGGAATAGATGGTGTAACCCAAGCTTTTATCGCTTCCGGCCAGTCAATATTTACCAGAGTTAACTCAAAGAGAAAGGCAATACCGATTAACGAAACAAATAACATAATGACTTTTTCGATTTTTTTGTATGAGTTGGTGAATGAGAAAAAGATGATAGCAACAGTTGCCAGCATTGCTCCAAAAATGAGCGGCAAGCCGGTTAGCATCTGTAGAGCGATTGCTGCTCCTAAGATTTCAGCTGTTGCAGTAGCAATCGATGCGATGACCGCAGTTGATAAAACCGGTCGACCAATCCATTTTGGGGTATGGGCGGTTGTTGCTTCCGACAGACATTTCCCGGTTACAATACCAAGGTGAGCAGCGTTGTGCTGCAGAATAATTAACATAATTGTTGAGAGTGTTACCGTCCACAAAAGCGCATAGCCATAGGTCGAACCGGCAGCTATGTTTGAAGCCCAGTTGCCGGGATCGATGAAACCAACAGTTACCAATAATCCCGGACCAATAAATTTCAGACTGCCTATAGCAGTTTTGATGTTAAATCTTTTCATAATAAACCTCGTACCTATTTATTATATAACTTTTGCTCCGGATTGAGTATGGGAAATTGTTATTTTGAAGAATTGTTAAGAGCGCATAGCCACAGGCTTTGCGCTCTTTTTAGTTTTCCCCGAAATGCAAATGTCGCAAATTGTGTTTTTCTACTGTAATGATTACAATATTGGCATCATTTTACCGTTAAATACGTTCGAAACTAGAGTGGACTCTAACTGTCAATTCGTTGAATAAGTCTGTATAATAAGGGTGTAGCAATAGCTCAATACATCACTATTGGCAGTTGCTTGTATATAAAAATTAGGGGGAATTTTTTTATGAAAAAATTTGCTGCATTATTGTGTGTCGCATTGCTTTTTCTCGTTCCGGGACAAGTAAATGCATTTGCCACATCAACTGATAATAATATGTCTGAAGTGAATGAAGAAGCTTCAATTGAGAATGCTGAAACTTCAGATAACAATGAAGTATATGGTGAAGATACTTCAAGTGATAATAACCAAGAAGCGGGTGCAACAGCAGCTGCTATTCAGCCGATGAGTTTAATTCCCGGAGCGAATGTTGAAGTGAACTCAATTCAAGATTTGATTGATACTGTACAACAGGCTGAAATGGATAAAGTAATTACTTTGGGAGCAAGTTTTCCAACTACGCTCACAAGTGCAATTAATTTAACGATTCCACATAACTATAATATTACGATTGATGGCAACGGTGTTACTTTATTGCCGCTTGCTGGTCAAAAACATTTCAATGTTACCAACAACGGAACAGGTTTGGTAACTATTCAAAATATGACTTTACAAGGATTGACTTCACTTGATGGCAACGGCTACCCGGTTTGGGGTAATGTCGGTGGCGGAATTCAACTGAATGGTTCTGGTAAAAGTTTTGTTATCAATAATATGACTTTTAATAATATCGCCGGATATGGTGCTTTAAGCAATAGCGGTGGCGTTTTGTATACGGTTAATAATTCAACTTTTGAAAATAACATTAGTGGTACCGGCGGAGGAGCAATCAACGCTGAGGGAACACCGAATACTTTAATTCTTAATAACAACTCATTTATTAATAATACTGCCGCTGGTTCAGGATATGATGGCGGAGCTATTTTTGTTAAATTCTTGATGGCAAAGTTTGAGGTTAACAATTCATACTTCAGTGGTAACCGGGCAATTGCACCGGGTGCTGTTTCTGGCGGTCGCGGTGGCGCAATTTCATCAAACTACGCTGGTGGCGCATCAACGAGTTTGATTAAAGATTCATTCTTTGAAGCGAATCATGCTTCACGACCGGGTACTGGAGTAAGTATTCACTCTGATGGTGGAGCAATTGCTGTATTTGATTTATCAACTGGTGGTACTTTCAATATAGATGGATCAACTTTCATGAATAATACTGCTGACGATGATGGTGGGGCCTTGTTGCTGCAAGGGAAAGAGAATGCTGTTTTCAATATTACCAATTCTACTTTCTTTGCCAATAAAGCTTATGGAGCCGGAAATGATACTGGCCGTAGCGGTGGTGCAATTCAAATGTTTGCCAATGGTGCAGCTTTGACGGCAACAACATATAACTATACTAATAATACTTTTGCTCAAAATGAAGCTCATGATTATTATAGCGGTCAAAATCAAGCTGGTGGCGCAATTGCCGGTAGTGGGGCATTGGCACGAACAGCTAGAGCTTATATGACTAACAATATCTTGTTAGGCAATAAAGTTTATGATATTAATGGTGATGAGCGAACAACTTCTAAATACCAAAATTTCGCCGGCACTGCGAGTACTAATGTTAACAATATTGGACTTGATAATGGTTCGACAACTTATGTTTTACCAGATTACGCTAATGTATTTGGTGAATTTTCACCAACTCCAAGTGCTAATGGTTCTGGAGTGAAAGCTGGAAATCCTTCAAGCAGTTACTACTACACAGTTCCAACATTGTTGATTATTCCTGGTAATGGAACAACACTTGGACTTGCAAGCAATAAGGCTGGAGCAGCCGGGGTAGCAGTTGATCAACGTGATTTAACCCGTAGTACTGCAAAATCTGATATTGGCGCGGTTGAGATTGGTCAAATTACCTATAATAGCAATGGTGGTGCTTGGTCTTTACCAGCACTTACTGATTATGATGGTACTGAATATTATGTTGGCACAACACCTGTTGACTACTATGCAGTTGGCACTTATGGCGCAGCAACAACGGTTCGTGATGATGCTAATTTGAGTCATGCAACAAAAACATTTGTTGAATGGAATACGCAAGCTGATGGCGGCGGAACTGGATATGATCCTGCCGATGCAATTAGTTTTAATGATGATATGGTCCTCTATGCAATTTGGGCAGATAGTTACACGATTACTTATGAAGGCAATACGCATACTGCCGGGACAGCACCAGTTGATAGCAATGCTTATGATTTAAATGATCCCGCAACAATTCTTGGTAAAGGTGACCTTGAAAAAGACGGGCATCGTTTCATTGGTTGGAATACACAAGCTGATGGTGGCGGAACTAGTTATGCTGCTAATGCATCAATTACAGTTACTGAGAATTTAACCTTGTATGCTCAATGGGCTGAGTGTCTTCATGTTACTTATCATGGGAACACCCATACCGGTGGAACAGAACCAATTGATCTTACTGATTACATCATACCTACCGAAAACATCGCAACTATTTTGGATTGTGGTAATCTGGTAAAAGATAACCATGCATTTGTTAGCTGGAATACGCAAGCAGATGGTGGTGGAACATCATATAATGCAGGCGATGCTATGACTTTAACTGGTCATGTTACCTTGTATGCACAATGGCGCGCAAACGATGTGCCACCGATTGAAGTAACTACTGATAATAACACTGATCCAAGCTTGCCGACAACTGGTCAGCAGCCGGAACTATTCTTGGCAATCGGTGCCGGACTTGTAATTCTTGGAGCGATTGTGGTTGTGAAAAGAAAACAAAAATAAGCATTTAAAAAACATCATCTTTTAAAGATGATGTTTTTTTTGTGGTAGAAGGATTGCAGGCAAATATCGATGATGATATACTAAAGGCAGGAAAAGCAAGGGGAGTATTCTTTGAATAAGGAGATATTTTATGAAGAAGAAACTGAGGGTTACGGCAGTGTTTTTATTATTGGTTGCTGCAGTTGCAGTTATGGCCTCAACAGCAAACGCGATGACCGTGACTGCCAGTCAGCAAAGACTGGCTAAAGAACAGATTGTTTTCATCGATAAAAGTGAACTTGAACGGGTAACCGGAAGTGTTTTAAGCACATCAGGGGTTAGCACTTTTGTTGCCCATTTCAATAATTCAGCAGTATGGACGCAGTTAGGGTTTTCAGTGGATGAGGCTGGAAAACTGACGGCGCGTGTGGAACAAGCGCCTGAACAGGTGTTAGCAGCGCTGAAAGCAATTGCTGAAGATAGTGGTGTCCGGTTGAAGATTGTGTTGCCTGCAAGCGGAAAAGTTTTTATTGGCTTTGGAACCCGTGAAGGAAAAATAGTTGATGAACTGCCTGCTGATTATGATGGCAATCCGATTCCATGATTTTTATACAGTTATCGTAACTCTGTAAAGATAATAGAATTTTATGGGAATAAAGCGCTTCTATGATAAAGTATGCTATACTCTTATATAGAAGAACCCTTTGCCGGTGACGGCTCAAAGCTCTTACACTTTTTTAGGTGTGAGAGCTTTTTTTATATAGAAAGAGGCGAATAAATTGAAAAAGAAGTATTGGATTATTGGTGGGTGCAGTATTGCAGCATTATTATTGGTAGCATTGTTAGGATATGGGGTGTATGCAATGATGACACCGAGTGAACAGCCACAGCCGGCGGTTGTTCCGGAGGCAACAAGCGCGAATAATGCAGTGACAGGTGGCAGTAACAGCAGTGAGACCGGCAAGCAAATTGTGCTGGTAAGTCGTGAAGATATTGAACAGGTTACCGGTATGAGTATTAGCATTGAAAACGCTGGTAGTATTGCCAGCAAATTTCAGGATAGCGGGATGTGGGTGAAGCTGGGCTTCACTGAGGATGAAAGTGAGCGGATTGCGGCGCGGGCGCAGCAATCGTCAGAACAGCTGCGCGGGATTTTGAAGTCGCTGACACATAATAATCATCTGCAATTGAAGATTATTTTGCTGCCGGATGGACATGTTAATTTAGGCAAAGGTAATAGTTATGCTGATTACAATGGTAATGGAGCAAGTACTGATGGTTATGCCGGCATTAATCAGTTGGAGATTGAAGTTGAGTATATCAATGGCGATTACCAACTTGAGTATAAGAATAATGGGTACGGTATTGATGGTGAAATTGAAGATGAGCGTACCGGCAGTAAGTTGAAGGGCAGCAGCGCAGTAGCGGAGATTGAAGCACAATTGGATTTGATTAGTTTGAGTCCGGATATGAGCAGTGAAGCAATCTTTGCCGAGTTAGATAAGGCCTTTCCGGTTGCATCGGGCTGGCAAAAGTATGAGGTTGAGATTCATTTTAGCGATGGGACGGTTTTTGAATATCGACGATGAAAGCACTCGCGACGAGTGCTTAGAGCGTGTGACAGGTTGGCTGTCACGCGCTCTTTTTTTTCTTTAAAAGCGTCATTGAACACAATTTCACAAAACAGCGTTATAATAAATATACGATAAGTTTTTACTTACGGATAGGAAGGAATTGATGAATAATGGCTACTATTCAGGCTGGGAGAGCGATGGTAAAAGTATTGGAAAGCTGGGGTGTTGATCATATTTATGGTGTACCCGGTGGTTCAATAAATACAACGATGGACGCTTTGTACCAGGAACGTGAGGGGATTCAGTATATTCAAGTACGCCACGAGGAAGTGGGTGCTTTAGCTGCAGCAGCGGATGCAAAACTGACTGGAAAAATTGGTGTTTGTTTTGGTTCTGCCGGACCGGGGGCAACCCATTTATTTAATGGTTTATATGATGCTAAAATGGATCATGTGCCGGTTTTGGCAATTATTGGTCAAGTTGCATCTAAATTTATGAATTATGATTATTTTCAAGAGATGAATGAAAACCCGATGTTTGTTGATGTTAGTGTGTACAATCGGACAGTTATGACACCGGAAAGTTTGCCGCGGATTATTGATGAAGCAATCCGAATTGCCTATCAACAAAACGGTGTTGCAGTAGTAACGATTCCGGTTGATTTAGCTGATGTGGAAATTGCCGATGATTATGCAACAAGTGCGGGAGCTTATAAAAAAGCTTATCCGGAAATAAATAATGTTGAGGCGATTGCTGAAGCAGTGCAATTAATCGAGGCTGCTGAGCGGCCGGTCATTTTTGCCGGTCAAGGAACTCGCGGTTCACGGAAAGAATTAATTGAACTTTCTGAGCATTTTTCAATGCCAGTGATTCAATCAGTATTAGCGAAAGGAATTATGCCGGATAATCATCCAAACTTTATGGGGATGTTATGGCGGCTTGGTACCAAACCGTCAGTTGAAGCAATTAATGCTGCTGACTTGCTGGTATTAATTGGCTCTGATTTTCCATTTGCACAAGCATTTCCCAAAGATGCAAAATGTATTCAAATTGATATTAATGCTGCTAACTTTGGTAAACGTCATAGTGTTGATGTCAGTATTTTAGGGGATGCCGGCAGTGTGATGCGCGAGCTTGTAGTTCGCGGCAGCAGCAAAGCCGAAACCGCGTTCCTGAAAGCTTGCCAAATCAACCGTCAGAATTGGCGGAAATGGTTGCAAGGTTTTATGGATGATACCAGTACACCACTTCGCACTGAGGCTGTGTATAAACAAATCAATCGTATTGCCGAAAAAGATGCTGTATTCTCAGTTGATGTCGGTAACTCAACAACTCAATCAGTACGTTTGCTTGAGATGAATGAGCAACAACGTTTTATTACTTCTGGTTGGTTTGCAACTATGGGATTTGGTTTACCGGGAGCAATTGCCGCATCGTTGAGTTATCCGGGACGACAAGTATTCTCAATTAATGGTGATGGTGCTTTTGCAATGGTAATGCAAGATTACTTAACACAAATTAAATATCATTTGCCAGCTATTAATGTAGTGTTCAGTAATGATTCGCTTGGCTTCATCGAAGCTGAACAGGAAGCGACTGAACAACAAAAATTTGGTGTTGATTTAATTGATGCTGACTTTGCTAAGTTTGCTGAGGCGTGTGGTGGTGTTGGCTTCCGGGTTGAAACTGCTGAAGAGTTGGAAGCTGCCTTTACTGAAGCAGCTAAAAGTGACATGCCGGTCATTATTGATGTGAAAACTGCCAATCTTGGTCCGCTGCCAACTGAATCGCTGGTGTTGGATGAAGCGTTAGGTCATACGCCAGAAGCGATTGCCGCTTTTAAAGAAAAATATGAAGTGCATGATATGCCGTTATTGCGGGAAATTATTGCCGAATTGTAACAATTTATAGAGAAGTTGAAAAGCCTGCGCCGGGTTCGGCGCAGGCTTTTTTTCTTTGTACACAAACTCCATAATCATCCACATTCAATCCCTTGTCCGACCTGGTATGACTTGCTAAAATGAGAGTAAGTAATAGGGCTATTGATGTGTTCACATAATAACTTTTTTGACATTATTGGTATTGTTAAGTAAGCTAAAAAGGATTGGGTTAATTTATATAGTAAGCAATTAGCCTAAGAATAGTTTCCGGGGGGATTTTTATGAAACGAATATTATTTGTTGATGACGATGATTTTTATCGTGATGTTTTTGCTGACTTACTTTTGAATGAAGGCTATGCTGTTGATGCTGTGAAAAGTGCAGCGGAGGGTATAGTCCTTTTTAAAAAGAGTCCATATGATTTGGTACTGAGTGATTTGAAAATGGATACGATTGACGGTTCGCAGTTGTTAACCATCATTCGTAAGTATGATCAACGTACCAGAATTGTTATTTTGACTGGTTCTGATGATGAACAAGATGAACTGCGTTGTTTGGATTTATTTGCTAATGAGTATTTGAAAAAATCAACGCCAATTAATATTTTGCTAAAACGAATCGAAATCGCTATGAGTAGTGATACGATTGTGCCGGTGAAAAATTTATATAGTCGTGCAGAAAATATTGAGATTGAGAATAAAAATAAGCGAATTACCAAAAATGGTGAATCGATTGTATTGACACAGAAAGAATTTGATTTATTGACGTTTTTCTTGAGCAATAAAAACCGGTTGTTGACCCGTGAAGAAATTTTGCAATCAGTTTGGCGGGCTGATGTTGGATTTTTTGATACCAGAACAGTAGATACTTATGTAAAAAAATTGCGAGCAAAATTACAGATATCAAGCATTGCTTCGATTCGAGGTGCAGGCTATGAATGGCTTGAATAAGCAACGAAGTCGTTTTATCTTTTTTGCTGTTGTTGCGGTTTATATTGTCTTAATTATTTTGTTAAATGTTTTTCTGTTGAATATTCCAGGGATTTATCAGAGTACTGCTGAGGACCGAGCGGCAACGGTCAAAACGGATATTCTGGCGGTTTTGCAGGGTTCGAATCCTGATAAGTCTGTGGCATTTGACGCATTGCGGGAAGAGTATAAATTTGAGTTGGTGGTGTTGAGCGGTGATACGACAATCTATTCAACGATGCCAATTGATGATTTTAACAAGCTTGATGGAATTATTGATAGTGAAGCTCTGAACTATCAAGAGCGCGATAGTTATGTTTTCAACGGCACTGATTATCAAGTGTGGATGGCTATTTATAAATATAGTTCGCAGTCATTTTTTGAATTGATTTTATATATTGTTATTGGGAGTGTAGTCATTTTAAGTGGATTGATTATCGTCCTTATTTTTGTTATGTTCAGGAGTTTGATTTCGCCGTTGCAGCGGTTGCGGGATAATATTTTTAAGCTGAAGGAATATCGTTTGAGTGAAGTTGCTGCCGGTAATGCAGAAAGTGAGTATGATAGTATTTCCGAGGAGCTGAGTCATTTTTCGGCCGATTTAGAAGGTAAAATCACTACATTTGGCGTGCAATACAGTCAGCTAGAGCGCGAACTAAAAAGTAAGCATGAACAATACAAGGATAAAATTAACTTGGTACGGGCTTTGATTCATGATATTAAATCTCCGCTTTCAATTGAGCAGATGCAGATTGATCAATTGAAAATCGACTTGCGGGATGATGAACAACAATTGCACCGGGTAGAGTTGTTGCAAAAGAGTGTCGATAAAATCATGAATGAGATGGTTGATGTTTTAAAGATTCTTGATATCAATGCAACCCAAATGACTAAACAGGAAGTTGATTTGGTAGCTACATCCAAGGAGTTGTTGCGAATTTTCTTACCGGTATTTCAGGAACAGGGTGTAACTTATGAATTGATTGCCCCACCAAAAATGATAATAAAAATAAATGCTATTGAGTTAAAACAGATTATTCATAATATTTTGTCAAATGCGGCGCAGTATACCAAACCGGGCGGTATCTTTGAGTTGGATCTTTATGAAGATAACGGGCAAGTACACATCACTGCCTATAATGATGTTGCTGATACTAAGGCAATTGACTTTGAGCGGGTTTTTGATCTGTTCTATTATGCCAACAATCAAGATAATTATTCAACTGGAATCGGGATGTTTACAATTAAAAATATGGTTGAGGCTAATGGTGGAACTTGTTCGTTTGCCGAATATCAAGATGGTGTGCGGTTGCATATCACTCTGCCGTTAGTGGTGGAGGGGATAGCATGAAACGATTAAGAGTTTGTTTTGCGGTTCTGTTTTGTTTGGTGTTCTCAGTGAGTAACCTGATTTTGGTTCAAGCTCAAGCGTTGCCGAAAAGCGAGCAAGAAGCGATGCTTGAGGAATTGCACCGGCTTTACAGCGAAGGCAAAGATGCCGGCACATATTCAGTGACGATTGAATACGAAGAAAATGGCCAGACAATTAATAAAGAAGTACGGATAACGGTGACGAAGGACGACACCGTCATCCAAGGCAATATTGCGATAAACGCCGAGCCAATTTCAATCAGCCCAGAACAAGTTGCTGATGCAACTGACGCGTTTTGGATTAGCAGCGCCAATGCCAAGGCTTGGCGCACTACAACGCTGGAAGAACTGCCAATCATCAGCGTTGATGCCAGCCAAATTCAAAATCGTGAAGGTCAATACTTGCTGACCTTTACAACGGTTGATGCAGTGGCAACATCGGTGGCAGTTACTGTTATTGGTAATAATGAGATTTTTGCTGTCGACGGCGAGTCCGGACAAGCAAGCGTCTTTCATGACACTTATACCGATAATGCTTTTGATTTTATGAGTGCTAGTTCATGGTTTTGGTTAGCACTTAATACCTTATTGGCAGGCCTCATTGTAGTGCCGCTTATTTTACTGTTGATTCATTATGGCATTACCAATAAAATTTATCGTCAAGTAGTGAGTCTTTTGAAAAAATAATATACACAAATTTCATAAATGTCCACTATACGTTGATTGTTTATGATGAGATCAAATAGGATAATTATATTGTAAAAATATATATTTAGGGGGAAAATTCCTATGAAAAAAATAGTTAAAATTATTACAAGTATGCTGCTTGCAGCAATTGTAGCGATGCAGGCTGACTTATCAGTCTTTGCATTTAGCAATAACAATCAAGCGAGCGAAACTAATACAGTGAGCGAAGAAAATACGAGTGCTCAGGATCCGGTAAGTGATGAAAATCTTGATGCGGATGTTGAGGCTGAGTCGGAAACGGATCAACCGACTGTGTTTTCGAAAATTTCTTCATTCTCGATTGGCTTTGCCAGTTTTGATGGTGTTGATTTAAGTGGAAATACTTCGATTTCAAAAGAATTAGGAGTTATTGCCGGAACTCCGTCTGAGTTTAATATTCAAGCGAGCTTTAGTGGTGATACTGATGTTAATAATCGAAAAATTGTTATTGCTATTAATGACAGTTTAACTTTAGCTGGTGCTCCAGGATTAACAGGTAGCGGAGCGACTTGGACATTTAATGAGTCGTTACTACCAACAGATTTACAGGGAAGAATCATTGGTGCCGAATTTATTTCAAATGGTACGGTTTATGGCCAACAAATTGGCAGTGGTGTGTTAACATATGATGTTGCACCAGGAGTTACTAATATACTAGTCCCAGTAAAGATAAAATTTGACTTACCATTTGCAGTGTTCACTGGAAGTCGAGATTTTGCTGATGTATTGAGTGTAAAAACTACGCAGGATGTTAACAGTGTTACTACTATAGTTGACGAAGAAACACTTGAGAACTTTACTATTACTGATACAGTGGGAATGGGTGCGCGATTATATTCTGCAGCTACAAGTATTTATGGTGAGCCAGGGAAACTAGTCACTATTACTTATGATTTCCGCGGCGGGTTTAATACTTACTCTGATAACGGTGGCTATTTGTTTGAAGAACAGACCTATAAGTTTTACATTGATAAAAGAGCTGGAGTTGAATCGGTTGATTTCTCATTGCCTAATGGAACCGGTACATATAGTATTGACTCAACCACTAATGCAACAAAAGATATTTTATATATTACTTTAAAAGAAATTGCTGCAAATGGTACACCAAAAGTAACAATAAAGTTTACTCCTACAGTTGCTGCACAACCTGGTGATAGTTACTTAATATCAGCAAATGCAGCTGATAGTGTTACAAAACCCTATAAGTCAAATGTTATTACAACTAATATTCGCAATGGAGTTGCTTCGCAATACCGTTTAAATATTGCGAGTCCTTTTGAAAATAAAATTGCTGTGTATAATAATTCTGTAAATGTTGCACAAGCAAACTATATGGAATCAAGTATTGAAGGAATTAATTTTATTGGTGCAATTGATCTAAGAAATCCGCAAAGTCAAAAAGTTACTAATCAATTAGTTAGATTTACTTTTGACAGTCCTGATATAGGTGTGAAAGCAGTTGACTTACCAAGTAGTTTAAATGTTGATGTTAAAAACGTTGTAGTAAAAACAAATAAAGGAAATACCTTTACTATTGATTCTGCTGCTGTGTCGCCAGGATATGGTGGTACTGGAACTGCCCGATACCGTTTAAACTTGAAGGCGCTTGGAGTAACTGATGCAGATGAATATATTACTGAGGTAACTTACTTAGTTCAAGAACTAACTGCCTCATATGCTACTATATATAGTAATCTGGGTGGTATTGACTCAGGAATTTATGGTACTGTGCTTTCAATGCCAACATCAAAATCTTGGTCTTTTCAAATAGCTACTGTTCCGTTGAACGATGGTGACTTTGATGGGGCAAATGCTAAGACAGCTATTTCAACAACTAAGTTTACAGATTTACCAATTGTTTTCGCAAATAATCAAACGATTCCGGCAAATAATTTAGCTGGAAATTCTTCGACAATAAAGGGTACATTTTCTTTAAGAGGGTGGTCTACAACTAATATTAACAAGTTTAAAGGGTTTGAGTTCTATTTACGTGAAGGCGCCTACCTTAATATTGACGTAAATAGCATTAAGATAACAAATAAAGGGAAAATTTATTCTGTAGCTGATGGAACATTGGTTCCAATTCAATCAGTTGATAATACTGGAAATAAAGTCATTAAGATAGTCTTAAATGATTTACCACTTGGTTGGGTTTCTGCCGATTTTAATACTGAAACAGCAGTTGTTAGCTATGATGTAAAAATCAAAAACACTGCACCATCAACTTCCATTCCGGCAAATGAATTAATGTATGTACAAGCGATTGATACGACAATTTTGCGTGAAACTGGAGGAAGTACGACGGCTGCTACAAATAATCCAAATAAGTTTAATGTAGACGGTAGCGGAGATATTAATAAAATTATGGGGACGATGAGCAGTATGCAGTCACTGCAAATTACGGCACAAAAAGACTTCACTGTAACAACCGCAGCTAACTTGAATAATGGACCATGGACAAGTTACGATTATAGTCTGCAGCAAACCGTTATTGATTTAAACCCTGAGGGTGATGCTAAGTATCAAGTAAATGTTGCTAATAATTCAGGGAGTAGTGCAGATGGTTATACAGTATTAATTCCAATTCCTAAAGCGGGAGAGGCAACCGATATGAAGCCGGTAAATGTATCAGATTTTAATAAGAATCTTCATTTGCAAGTGAATGATTTTACTTGGACAGCTTCCATTGATACAGAAATTCAACCAACTGGTTCACTAAACTATACAGTTCTTTATGCGACGACTTATGCAACTGATAAAGACTCGGCAGCCTTTGTCCCTTGGAGCGTAATTACTAATAAAGATGATATTCGTATGATAAAAATTGTGACTGACAGTATCATCCCGGATGGATTCAACGAAGCGTTTAGTTTTCCATTGTTATTAAGTGATCCAGATGCTGATTTACATGCAGGTTTAACTAATATTTATGCTAGTCGAATTTACACTGTATTAAAAAATAGCGCTGGTGAAATAACCTCAGCTGGATATAAAAACAGTGAGCCAATCGCAATTCGCTTAAAAACCGGTGTGGTAAAAGGACAAGTGTTCAATGATACTAATCGAAATGGTTTGAAAGATGTTGGAGAAACTGGGCGTAATGGCGTGACAGTCGTTGCCCTGGAAGCGGGGACAACAACTGTCATCGAAACAACGACGACTAAAACAATAGATGGTGTCGATGGCAGCTATGCCTTCTTAGGATTAGATAAAGCACAAAATGTAGATATTGTCTTTACGAACCCAGTTACTGATGACACAATTCGTTTTAGCCCGGTAACAAGTGGTGGTAGTACACCTACGGCGACTGCCATTCATGATAAAGCAACAACATCAAACTTAACTCCTAGTGCAATCGGCTTTGATACTATCAATGCCGGATTGATTGCCCCAGTAACAGTGAGTATGAATGCTGGAACTGGTGGCAGCACTGCAACGGCAACATATACTCGCTTCCCAGGAGAAGCGATCACAACTGAACCAGAAGCAGTAAAAACCGGACATACATTTAATGGCTGGTTTACCGCAAGTACTGGCGGAAGTAAAGTAACCTTCCCATATACAGTAGGAGCAGC